>JAFYZI010000205.1 GCA_017548725.1 Bacteroidales bacterium | reverse complement strand
GCGGAGGGCTTTTTTTTTCAAAATGCCACTGATAGTTTTCATTTTATTATTGTCTAGATCACTTCACTGTTAGAGTAAGTTTCTGCAGATCCTTGTCGGCAGACGAACTGCCGAAGAGGATCTCGTAATCGCCGGCCTTTTCAGCCAGGTCGTCGACGCTGCTGTCGTAGAACGAGAAGGCGTCGGGGCCGAGGGTGAATTCGTATTTGCGGCTGGCGCCGGCCTTGATGGCGGCACGTTTGAAGCCGCGCAGCGACTTGAGCGGGGCAGAAGGGTCGTTCAGGCGCCTTACATACACCTGAGCCACTTCTTCACCGTCGCTGCCGCCGTTGTTGCGGACTTCGAACGACAGCTTCACTGAAGCGCCCTTCTTTATGCTGGATTTGGAAAGCTTGCCCTTGCCGTATGCGAAAGAGGTGTAGCCGATGCCGTATCCGAAGGGATAGAGCGGCTCGCCGCTGAAGTAGCGGTAAGTCCTGCCGGCCATGTCGTAATCCTCGAAGTCGGGAAGCTGCTCTGTAGACTTGTAGAATGTCAGAGGCAGGCGGCCTGCGGGGTTGTAGTCGCCGGCCAGTACGTCGGCAACGGCGTTTCCACCTTGCTCGCCCGGATACCAGGCGACGAGCAGAGCGTCGTAGCTGGGCTCGTCCTTCTCAAGGCCGATGGTGCTGCCGGTGGTCAGCACGAAGACCACGGGCTTGCCGGTGGTGCGGAGGGCAGCCAGAAGCTTGCTCTGCACGGCGGGGAGTTCGATGGTGGTGCGGTCGCCTCCCTTGAAGCCTTCGTAGCTTACGCCGCGCATCTCTTCGCCCTCAAGGTTGGGGCTGAGGCCGCCCACATATATTATTACTTCTGCATCCTTCACCTGGGCCACCACTTCGTCGTAATTCTCGGGAGCGAACCAGGGCTGGGGCGGAGTGTAAACCGGAGCGGCGGGAGCCGAGCCCTCGACTACTCCTTCGTAGAACTGGGGCCTTCTCTGGCGGGTGTCGGCAGAGTTGCGGATGCGCTCCACATAGCCGTCCACCAGCTTGCTGCCTTCGACGTATGTGATTTCAGCCTTGGCGAACTTGGCCTTGATGCCGTCGAGGATGGTGACGACGCTGCGGGGGGTTCCGTTGTAGTTGCCGAGGAGCATCGTAGAGTCGTCGGCGTTCACTCCGACAACTGCGATTTTCCTGATGTCCTTGCTGAGGGGGAGGACATTGTTGTTATTCTTCAGAAGAACCATGCTCTCCCTTGCAACCTTCAGGGAGTGGGCGATGTGCTCCGGAGTGCAGACCATGTCGAGGTTGTAGTCTTTCCAGGGGGTGCGGTCTTCGGGGTCAAGCATGCCGAGTTCGATGCGGTCGGCGATCAGACGGCCTACGTGCGGGTCGAGGTCGGCGTCGGTGATGACGCCTTTCTGGATGCCTTCAACCATGGACCTGTAGGAGCTGCCGCACTCGAGGTCGGTGCCGCTCAAGATGGCGTCCTTGGAAGCGGTCAGGGCGTCCGGATGGGTCTCGTGACGGCCTCTTACATAGAAGTCGTCGATGGCGCCGCAGTCAGAAACCACGATGCCCTGATAATTCCAGCGGCTGCGGAGGATGTCGATCAGGAGCTTGGTGCTGCCGCAGCAAGGGTCGCCTTCGTAGCGGTTGTAGGCACACATAACCTCCTGCACGTTGCCTTCAGTCACGAGAGTCTTGAAAGCGGGGAGGTAGGTTTCCCAGAGGTCAGTGGGGGAGACGGTGACGTCGAACGAGTGGCGGTTGGGCTCCGGTCCGCTGTGGACAGCGTAGTGCTTGGCGCAGGCATTGGCCTTGAAGAAATTCTTGTCGTCGCCCTGGAGGCCCCTGACGGCGGCCAGGCCCATCCTTGAAGTGAGGTAGGGGTCTTCTCCGTAGGTCTCGTGGCCGCGGCCCCAGCGGGGATCGCGGAAAATGTTGACGTTGGGCGTCCAGAACGTAAGGCCGTAATACTGCCTGTAGTAGCCGTTGGCCATGGCGTCGTTGTATTTGGCCCTCGCCTCGTCGGAAGCGATGGTGTATGTCTCGAGATTGAGGTCTTCGTCGAAGGTGGCTGCAATGCCGATCACCTGGGGAAAGACAGTGGCTTCGCCGGCACGGGCCACGCCGTGCAGGGCTTCGTTCCACCAGTTATATGCGGGGATGCCGAGGCGCTCTATTGCTACTGAATTGTTCATCATCATGCTGACTTTTTCTTCAGAAGTGAGGCGGCTCAGCAGGTCGTTGACACGCTCCTCCACAGACAGGGAAGGATCGTTGAAAGGGTACTCGGGTTTAACCTGCGGCTCTTGCTTGCAGGAGATGGCTCCGGCGCACAGAATCAGGGCAAGGAGCAATGCGGAGAAATGTCTCATATATGGCGGATTAAAAGTTTATCCAATTTAAGCGGCAAGGTAGCAATTATCAAGCAAAAAAACTCGATGAAATAAAACTTTGCGTTTTGTATTTTTATTGTAATTTTGCGATTCCCAATTTTACGGATTAATCAATATTAAAACTATAATGGCTAATAAAAATCAGAAACCTACAGAAAATCAACAGGCAGTAGGGCAGGCAGTCAGCGGGACTGAAGAATTTTTGAAAAAGAACGGTAAGTTGTTGGGTTGGATAGCAATAGGCATCCTCGCAGTAGTTGCGATCTGCCTCGCTTTAAGCACCTGGGTTATCAAACCCGCGAAGGCAGCGGCTCTCGACGACAGCTATGCAGCTGAAGATTACTTCGCAGCCGGCGAATATCAGACCGCTCTGGAAGGTGACGGTTCTTCACTCGGATTCCGTGACATCATCGATCAGTACGGTGCAAAAGCCGGCAAGGCCGTGTACATGTACGCAGGTGTCAGCGAACTCCAGCTCAAGAATTACGAAGACGCCATCAAGTACCTCAAGAAATACAAAGGCAAAGACGATATCCTCGCCGCCAGGGCACTCAGCTGCCTGGGCGACGCCTATTGCGGTACCGGCGACTACAATGCCGCCCTGGCTGCATACAACAAGGCTATCAAGAAAGCTGACAACCAGTTTGCTGCAGCATACATGCTGAAGGCCGGCATCACCTGCGAGGAGCTCGGCGACAACGCAAAGGCTGTTCAGTACTATGAGGCAATCAAGGACAAATATCCCCAGAGCCTTGAGGCATACGATATCGACAAATACATCGCACGCATCAATCTTCAGTAGTCATGGGAAGAGCATTTGAATTCCGCAAGGAGAGAAAGTTCAAACGTTGGGGCCACATGGCCAAGACGTTCACCAAGATCGGCAAGGAAATCACCATCGCCGTAAAGCAGGGCGGTCCTGATGTTACCGGCAACCCCCGTCTGCGCGCATTGCTGCAGACGGCCCGTTCAGAGAACATGCCCAAGGAAAACATCGAGCGCGCCATCAAGAAAGCTACCGACAAGGACCAGAGCGATTACAAGGAAATGCTGTATGAAGGCTTCGGCCCTCACGGCATCGCCATCCTGGTCGAGACTGCTACCGACAATACCAACCGTACAGTCGCCAACGTGCGCAGCTACTTCAACAAGTTCGGCGGCGCTCTTGGTACTTCAGGCAGCGTTGAATTCATGTTCGACCGCAAGTGCGTCTTCAAGATCAAGGACCGCGACGACATCGACCTCGACGAACTCGAGCTCGAACTGATCGACTACGGTGCTGAGGAAGTTTTCCGCGAGGGCGGCGACCCCGACGAGGACGACGATCCGAAGGTAATCATGATCTACGGCGAGTTCACCGCCATGAACAAGATCCAGCAGTATCTCGAGAGCAACAACTACGAGATCATGTCTGCTACCTTCGAGCGTTTCCCGAACGGCGAGCTGAAGAAGCTTTCTCCTGAAGATCAGGCTTCTGTCGAGAAGCTCATCGACATGATCGAGGAGGACGAGGACGTCCAGAACGTTTATCACAACATGGAAATCGCGTAACGGCAAGAGTCCTTTGCTCCCGGCAAAAATAAAGCATCTGCAGGTGTTAACTGCAGATGCTTTTTTTGTTCATAAAAGCCACCTTATTTTATTTTTAATGTTGTAATTAATAATTACTTTTGCGGAATTAGAGTTAAAATTTTTAAACTTAAATAAACACTGCTATGGAACTATCTCAAATAGAGCATCTCGGAATCGCCACCCCCTCGCTGGAAGAAGCTATTCCTTACTATGAAAATGTACTTGGTCTGAAATGCTACGCTATCGAAGAAGTAGCTGACCAGAAAGTTAAAACTGCATTTTTCAAGATCGGTGAAGTGAAGCTGGAGCTTCTCGAACCCACCTGCCCTGAAAGCACAATCGCCAAATTCATCGAGAAGAACGGCGGCCGCGGAGGTATCCACCATATCGCATTCAAGACCAAAGACGTGGCAGCAGCCCTCGAAGACGCTCAGAGCAAGGGTGTCATCCTCATCGACAAGGCTCCGCGTCCCGGTGCAGAAGGTCTGAACATCGCATTCCTGCATCCGAAGTCAACCCAGAGCGTGCTGACTGAGATCTGCGAGAATCCCAAAGAGAAATAATCAATTTTCATAATAACAAACCTAACTGATATGAGTCAACAACTCGAAAAAGTAAAAGGCCTCATTTCTCTCAGAGAGAAAGCCCGCATTGGCGGCGGACAGGCCCGTATCGATGCACAGCACGAAAAAGGTAAGTATACCGCTCGTGAAAGGATCGCAATGCTCCTCGATGAAGGCAGCTTCGAAGAATTCGACATGTTCATGCTGCACCGCTGCACGAACTTCGGAATGGAAAAGAAACAATTCCTCGGCGACGGCGTGGTAACCGGTTACGGTACCGTCAACGGCCGTCTTGTCTATGTCTTCGCACAGGATTTCACTGTTAACGCAGGTTCCCTTTCAGAGACCCTCGCTCTCAAGATCTGCAAGATCATGGACCAGGCTATGAAAGTCGGTGCACCGGTCATCGGCCTCAACGACTCAGGTGGAGCACGTATCCAGGAAGGCGTCAACGCCCTCGCAGGCTACTCTGAGATTTTCGAACGCAATATCCTTGCATCTGGTGTTGTTCCGCAGATCAGCGCCATCCTCGGCCCCTGCGCCGGCGGTGCCGTTTATTCTCCGGCCCTCACCGACTTCACCATCATGTGCAAGAACACCAGCTACATGTTCCTCACCGGCCCGGCCGTAGTTGAGCAGGTTCTCGGCGAGAAAGTTACCCAGGAGCAGCTCGGCGGCGCAAGCGTTCATGCCAGCAAGAGCGGTGTGGCTCATTTTGCATGCGACAACGAAGAGGAAGTAATCGCCACCATCCGCGAGCTTCTCAGCTATATCCCCCAGAACAACATGGAGGAACCTCCTTACCTGCCGACTGAAGATCCTATCGACCGTAAGGAAGATTCTCTCAACGAGATCATCCCCGACAGCCCTAACGCTCCTTACGACATGTACGAGGTTATCGGCAGCATCGTGGATGACGGCAAGTTCTTCGAGATCCACGCAGAGTATGCAAAGAACATCATCGTCGGTTTCGCCCGCATGGGCGGTTCTACCGTCGGCATCGTAGCCAACCAGCCTAAGATCCTGGCCGGTGTTCTCGACTGCAACTCAAGCCGCAAGGGCGCCCGTTTCGTACGCTTCTGCGACGCTTTCAATATTCCTATCCTCACCCTCGTCGACGTGCCCGGCTTCCTTCCCGGCACCCAGCAGGAGTACAACGGCGTCATCCTGCACGGAGCCAAACTGCTCTACGCATACGGCGAGGCCACTATTCCTAAAGTTACCGTCACTCTCCGCAAGTCTTATGGCGGAAGCCACATCGTGATGAGCTGCAAGCAGCTCCGCGGCGACATCAACTACGCTTGGCCGACTGCCAACATCGCTGTGATGGGTTCTGACGGTGCTGTTGCTGTCCTCTATGCTAAAGAGCTCAAGGCTTGCACAAGTCCTGAGGAAGCTGCCGAGCTCAAGGAAGCTAAGAAGAAAGAGTATGACGACCTCTTCTGCAATCCTTACAAGGCTGCCTCTTACGGCTATATCGACGACGTAATCGAGCCTCGCAACACTCGTTTCCGTGTTATCCGCGCATTTGAGATGCTTTCTACCAAGAAGCTCACCAACCCTGCCAAGAAGCACGACAACCTTCCTTTGTAATAATCAAGAAGCATTTTGAAATGATGAAAAGTATAAGAACATTAGTCGTTTTGAGTCTGCTTCTTGTCTCATTCGGCGCCATGGCTCAGCAACAGACTTCCATGCGCATCAATGAGCTCATGTTGACAAACACAAGCGACTTGCAGGACGACTTCGGAGAGCACGGCCAGTGGGTCGAGCTGTTCAACTCTTCCTACGGAACTGTTGACATCTCGGGCTGCTTTCTGACCAACGATCCGAACAACCTCAAGAAATACATGTTCCCGAAGGGTGACCTGATCACCAAGATCAAACCGCGCCAGTTCGTGGTTATCTGGGCTGACGGCAACCAGCACAAGGGAACTCTGTATACCAACTTCACCTTTGCTCCCGGCGAGGAAATTCTCTTCGTGGGTGGTGACGGCAAGACCATCATCGACCGCGTGACGGTTCCCGAGCTTGGCGAGAATCAGTCTTTCGCAAGGAAAACTGACGGTAAGGGCGAATGGCATGTGGCCGCCAGCACCACTCCGAGGGCAGCCAACGTGACCCACACCGAGGAGACCAAGAGCCAGAAGATGGCCCGCATCGACCCTTACGGATGGATCATGGCTCTCACTGCTATGTCAGTAGTGTTCACGGCGCTGGTTATCCTCTATATAATCTTCAAGCAGATCGGTAATGCGTCTATCAAACGCGGCAGGAAGAAAACTGCCAAGTCCAATGCTCCTGAGGCTGTGAAGGCTGCAGTAGCTGCTTCTGACGAGGTGACCACCGGCGAGACTTATGCCGCAATTGCTATGGCCCTGCATCTCTTCAGGGAGGAGAACGATACTCACGACGAGGAGAGCTTCGTCGTTACCCTGAATCACACCGACAGGACTTATTCACCTTGGAGCAGTAAGATTTACTCTCTCCGTCAACTTCCCCAAATCAACAGAAAATAAGCAATATGAAAGAATATAAAATCAAAATTAACGGCAACGATTATAATGTCGTTATCGACGAGGTAGAAGAGACTTCCGCCAAGGTCGAAGTCAATGGTACTCCTTATTCAGTAGAATTTGAGAGGTCTGAGGTCAAACCTCGCAAGATCGTCACTGTGGTCAACAAAGCCAAGGCTGCTCCTGCAGCTCCCGTGGCTCCTGCACAGAAGGTTTCTGCTCCTGCAGCTGCTGCAGGCGAGACTATTGTCAATTCTCCTCTGCCGGGCGTTATCCTCAGCATCAACAAGAATGTGGGCGACACTGTCAACAAGGGTGACACTGTCATCATTCTCGAGGCTATGAAGATGGAAAACAATATCGAGGCTACAGCCAGCGGTAAAATTGTCAAATTCCTTGCACAGAAAGGCGATTCAGTCCTTGAAGGTGCTCCACTTTTCGTTATCGGATAGCAGTCAATGGAAAATATTATCAACAATCTTATCCAGTTCTGGCAATACACAGGTTTTGCCAACTGCAACCTGCAGTATCTGATAATGATAGCTATCGGTATCCTGTTCATATTCCTGGCAATCAGGTTTGACTGGGAGCCGATGCTGCTTATCCCTATCGGATTCGGCATGCTCATCGGCAACATTCCGTTGTTCGCCGGTTTGAACGTAGGTGTCTACGAGGAAGGCTCGGTATTCAATATCCTGTACCAAGGTGTGCAGCGAGGTTTCTATCCTCCTTTGATCTTCCTCGGCATCGGTGCGATGACAGACTTCAGCGCCCTGATTTCCAATCCCAAGCTGTTGCTTATCGGTGCTGCTGCACAGTTCGGTATCTTCGGTGCTTATGCGCTCGCCCTGCTGCTCGGCTTCAGCCCCAGCGAGGCCGGTGCCATCGGTATCATCGGTGGTGCTGACGGTCCGACTGCCATCTTCATCTCAGGTCGTCTTGCTCCTGACCTGATGGGTGCCATCGCAGTGTCTGCATATTCTTACATGGCCCTGGTTCCGGTTATCCAGCCGCCGATCATGCGCCTTCTCACTACCAAGAAAGAGCGTCTTATCCGCATGAGGCCCCCGAGAGCCGTCTCTCCGACCGAGAAGAAGATTTTCCCGATCATCGGCTTCCTCCTCACTGCTTTCATCGTGCCTTCAGGCCTTCCGCTGCTCGGTATGTTGTTCTTCGGTAACCTTCTGAAGGAAAGTGGTGTTACCCGTCGTCTTGCGAATACCGCAAGCGGTCCGCTGGTGGACATCGTCACTATCCTCATCGGTGTTACCGTGGGCGCTTCTACCCAGGCTGACCAGTTCCTGCAGTTGAAGTCAGTTCT
>JAFYZI010000204.1 GCA_017548725.1 Bacteroidales bacterium | reverse complement strand
CATCATGCTCTATGATATAATCAAGTACGTTTTTTAGCGGGGTTTTGGGGTAGGTCCACTGGAATGGTCGTGACCTACCCCGCAAATATGCAGTCCAGATACTTCCCGTGGTGTAGGTCTGGCACATTCTGTCGGACTTACCCCAAAGTGTACTACCACCTACCCCGAAATAGGGGCAGACCTATCCCAATAAGAGCAGATACTGCCTTGCAGCAAATAATCAGCAATAAAAAAGATTACTCTCTCGACAGCATCCTGTCGATGCCGACCATGAGGCCGTCGAGCTCGGCGATGCCGCGCAGGCGACCGTTGAGAGGATAGCCGATGTTGTATTTGTCGGCGTCCAGGTCATTGAGGATGCGGATGCCGTGGTCGGGACGCACGGGCATGCGCCAGTCGGTGCGGCCAACGGCGATGCGGCGCCTCTGCTCGCGCATGAACACTTCCACTATTGCAGGCATGTCGAGGTCACCGTAGAGATGGCCTGACTCGTAGAAGCTGCGGGTGTGACCGATATATCTCGTGTTGCGCAGGTGCAGGAAGTGGATGCGGTCGGCGAAGCGGCTGGCCATGGCGACCATGTCGTTGTCCTGCCGGCCAGAGAGCGAACCTGTGCAGAAGGTAATACCGTTGTGGAAAGACGGATTGGCCTTCTCGAGCCATTCCATATCATCGTAGCAGCCCATGATGCGGGGCATTCCGAGGATGGGGTAGGGCGGGTCGTCGGGGTGGATGGCCAGATTGACACCGTATTTCTCGCAGACCGGGATCAGCGCGTCGATGAAATACTTGAGATTGGCGCGATACTGCTCCTTGTCGATGTCTTTATAGCGGGAGATGTAGTACAGGAACACTTCCTTGTAGTCGCTGGCCGAGCTGTCCACGGCTCCGTTGATGAAGCCCTGGGTGGCTACTATTATGTTGTAGCAGAGAGTCTCAGCCTGCTCGGGGGTCATAGCGGCGAACGTCTTTTCTGCATCGGCGAGGTCTTCCTGGCTATAGTCGTTCTCGGCGCCGGGCCTTTTCAGGATGAAGACGTCGAAAGCGACGAAAGTGGGATAGTCGAAGCAGAGTCCGATGCCTCCTCCGATGTGCGGATAGTCGAGGATAGTACGGCACCAGTCCAGAACCGGCATGAAATTATAACAGACAGTATCGACGCCGCACTCTCCAAGGTTCTGTATCGTCTTGCGGTAGTTCTCGATGTGCTCGTCACGCCTGCTGCCTGCCGTCTTGATGTCTTCAGACACCGGCACGCTCTCTACGGCAGTCCAGCGCATGCCCTTGTCTTCAATGCGGTGCTTGCGTCTGATTATGGCTTCCTTGGGCCACATGACACCTGTAGGAAGATGGTGGAGGGCTGTGACGACACCCTCGATGCCCATCTGCACAAGGTGATCCAGAGTGACGGCATCATTGTCGCCGAACCAGCGCCAGGCTTTTTCCAGCTTATCCATAGCTATTTCTTTAATTCTTTAACGATTGCGAGGGCTTCCCTTACTTTCTGCTCGATGAATCCGAAATCGCCCTTGGCGATGACATCCTTGGGGGTGAGTTTCGAGCCGAGGCCTACGCAGGCCACGCCGGCCTTGAACCAGGCTTCGAGGCTTTCCCTCTCGGGAGTCACGCCGCCTGACGGCATAAGCTCAGTCCACGGGCAGGGACCCTTGATGGCCTTTACGAAGCTGGGACCGCCAACTTCTGCGCCCGGGAAGATCTTGACTATCTCGCAGCCAAGCTCCTCGGCCATGTTGATCTCGCTGAGCGTGCCGCAGCCCGGAATCCAGGCCACCTTGCGGCGGTTGCAGACCTTCGCCATGTCGGGGTTGAGGCTGGGCGATACTATGAAGTTAGAGCCGAGCTGGATGTAGAGAGCCGCAGTGGCAGGGTCGCACACTGAGCCGGTGCCCAGTATCATCTCGGGGCATTCCTTAGCGCACCATTTGTTCACTTCTGCGAACACTTCGTGGGCGAAGTCGCCGCGGTTGGTGAATTCGAACACCCTTGCGCCGCCGTCGTAGCAAGCCTTCACGACTTTCTTGACGAGCTCTGCGTCGGAATTATAATATAGGGGAACGATACCTGTCTCAACGAAGGTATTGAAGACATGAAGCCTTTTGAATCTGCTCATAATCGTAATTTTATTTGTTATCTGGCAACTCGCCCTGAGGCATCGCCGCCCATGAGTTTTTCAACTTCTTCCACGGTGACGCGGTTGTAGTCGCCGTAGATAGTATGTTTCAGACAAGAAGCTGCAACTGCGAAATCCAGAGCCTTCTGGTCGCTGTCGTAGTTCAGCAGGCCGTAGATCAGACCGCCCATGAAAGAATCGCCGCCGCCGACGCGGTCGACGATGTGGGTGATGCGGTATTCGCGGGACTTGAAGAGGGTGGCGCCGTCATAGAGCACGCCGGCCCAGGTGTTGTCGTTGGCATTGATAGAGCCACGCAGGGTGGTGATGACCTTCTTGCAGCGGGGGAAGCGGGCCATTATCTGTTTTGAAACCGACAGGTAAGCTTCGGCCTCGACCTTTCCGGCAGCCACGTCGACACCCTCGGGAGTGATGCCGAGAGCCTTCGAAGCGTCCTCCTCGTTGCCGAGGACTACATCAGAGCAGGCCACCAGTGCAGGCATTACTTCCATAGCACTCTTGCCCCATTTCCAGAGGTTCTTGCGGTAGTTGAGGTCGCATGAAACGGTGATGCCCTTGCGGTTGCAAGCCTTCACGGCTTCGAGGCACACTTCTGCGGCACCTTCCGAGATGGCGGGGGTGATGCCTGTCCAGTGGAACCATCCGGCGCCTTCGAGCACCTTGTCCCAGTCGATCATTCCGGGTTTGATCTCAGCGATTGAAGAGCCGGCGCGGTCGTAGATAACCTTGCTGCCGCGGCTGACGGCTCCTGTCTCGAGGAAGTAGATGCCCATGCGCGCTCCGCCGTAAACAATCTGCGAGGTGTCGACTCCGAATCCGCGCAGCTCCCTGATGCAGGCTTTGGCTATGTCATTCTCAGGAAGCCTGGTGATGAAAGACACCGGCATGCCGTAGTTAGCGAGCGACACGGCTACGTTGGCTTCGCCGCCGCCGAAGGTGGCTGAGAGCATGTTCCCCTGTCCGAAACGTTCGTAGGCGGGGGTTGCGAGACGGAGCATTACCTCTCCGAAAGTTACTATCTTGTCCATTAGATGATTTTATCAGTTTTACCGGCGGCAAAGTTAGTATTTTGCAAGGAATCTTTTTATCTTAGTACATCTGAATCATTACAAATCACTATAAATCATTACCAACATGAAAAAGTACGTTTGCGACCTCTGCGGTTATGAATATGACCCGCAAGCCGGCGATCCTGACAACGGCATCGCTCCCGGCACTGCCTTCGAAGACCTTCCCGAGGACTGGGTATGCCCCCTCTGCGGCGTAGGCAAAGACCAGTTCAGCCCTGCTGAGTAATCTGTAAGGACTAATTTCACCAAAACTGGTGATTTTCGAGGTTTCTGGTTGCCATACTTTTGCGACAGATAAAACTGAATCGCAAAATGGCAATCAGAAAACTTTTTTTGTGGCTTGCGCTGACAGTGTGCTTCAGTTATTCACTCAATGCGCAGAAGCTGACCCTTGGCGGCTACGGCGAAGTGGCTCTCAGCCGCAATTTCTATAGCGACAACGTCTATCGCTATTCCAACGCATCACAACATACAGGCGAGGCTCACGGCCGTTTCGATGTCCCTCACGCAGTTTTCTACGTAGGGTATGACTTCGGAAAAGGCTGGAGCATGCAGAGCGAGATCGAGTTTGAGCATCTGGGCACCGGCACTGAGATAGAGAAGGAATTCGAAGAGGCCGGCGAATGGGAAGCCGAGACCGAGCGCGGCGGCGAAGTGGAACTGGAGCAATTCTGGATCCAAAAGAGCTTCGCACCGCAGCTGAATGTCCGCATGGGACACATGGTCGTCCCCGTGGGAGCTCTGAACAATGCCCACGAACCTCTCAATTTCTTTACGGTATACAGGCCTGAAGGCGAAGCTACCATGCTGCCCTCGACCTGGCACGACACCGGCGTCAGCATCTGGGGCGACCTGGGGACATGGAAATACCAGTTGCTGGTGGTTTCCGGCCTGGACGCCATGATGTTCGGCCGCGACGGCTTCATAAACGGCGGCGCAAACACTCCCTTCAAGTTCCAGGTGGCCAACACCCTCGGCTTCGCAGCCCGCATCGACAAGTCTTTCTTCGAGAAGAGGCTGAAGATGGGCGTCAGCGGCTACGTCGGCAACACTCTGAGAAACACTTTCCCTTACGAAAAGTTCACCAACGAAAGCCTCGCGGCGGCAAAAGGTACGTTGCTGGTGGGAACATACGATTTTCGATACAAAGGTTACGGATGGATAGTCCGCGGCAACGCCGACTTCGGATATCTGCGGAATGCAGGTGTCATCAGCAAATACAAGAGCAGCAAAGGGGCGGCTTCCGGAGCCCCCTACGACTCCACGCCCGTGGGCGACAAGGCCATGGCGTTCGGCTTCGAGGCAGGTTATGACCTGCTAAGCCACCTGGCCGGCGTCAGGGACGAAGAGCAGCAGCTCTATCTGTTCGCCCGCTGCGAATGGTACAACCCCTACATAGCCGAAAGCGGCCAGGGCAGCGCCCAGTTCACCGAGAAGCTGAGGCTTGCCGCCGGCATCAACTGGTATCCTGTACCTCAGATTGCCGTAAAGGCCGAATACTCCCACAGATTCCTGGCCCCGCAGTACAACAACGAACCTTCGATATCGATAGGCGTCGCCTACGAGGGCTTTTTCAACAGTAAATAAAAACACTTGAATACTATGAAAAGAATATTTAATCTCTTTTGTGTGGCAGCCGTTGCCGCAGCGTCGTCCATCCTGGTTTCATGCAACCCGGACGACAACACCAAAGAATCTGAAGCCGAGAAGCAGCTGAAAGCTTCGGTAGAGGAATACGTTCCTGAAGTAATCTACAAGATATACGGCAATCTGGCCGACGCCACATCAACCCTCTACGACCAGCTGGCCGCATTCAAGGCCAAGGGGCTGGGCAGTGCAAGCCAGAGCGACATCGACGCCATCTGCACCACTTTCCTGAATGCCCGCGCGCAGTGGGAGGCCAGCGAGGCTTTCCTGTATGGCGCAGCAACCGTCTACGGCATCGACCCGCACATCGACACATGGCCTCTCAACAAGGACAAGCTGGCAAAGGAACTCAGCAACGCTGCAGTCATCGCCGACCTTGACGAGGAAGGTGCCGGAGCTGTGGACGAAGTTGGCGTCAGCAACCTCGGTTTCCACGGCATCGAGTTCATCCTCTTCCGCGACGGAGCCAACCGAAAGGTGTCGGCCCTCAAGGGCAAAGAGACCGATGAATCTTTCAAGCAGTATAACGTCACCGGCGCCGACGAGATAATCTTCGCCACCGCAGTGGCCGAGGACCTGCGCAACTACTGCTGGCAGCTCCAGGCCGCCTGGGATCCGGATGCTCCTGCAGCAAGGGTCGAATATGTGGAAGAAGATCTCGAGATGAATACGACCATGGACAACGGCCTGACCTTCGGAGAAAACATGATTGCTGCGACGAAGCCCGGCAGCACGATGGCCACCTGGCAGAGGGCGGTTTCCACCATACTCGTGGCAGGATGCTCCAACATCTGCAACGAGGTTGCGAACAGCAAGATCGCATCGGCTTACTATGCCACCGACCCCGACTACATCGAGTCTCCGTATTCAAAGAAATCATACACCGACTTCCTCAACAACATCCTCAGCATCCAGTACAGCCTGTACGGCAAGGCAGGGGCTGATACCCCTTCGAAGGACTGCATAATGAAGGTGCTCGGCAATCAGAAATATGCAGGAGTGGCCAGCCTGCAGTCTGCACTCGACGCAGCTGTGGCATCTCTGAAGGCTTGCGTGGCCAGCGGAGTAGCGTTCGTGGACGATCCTGACGCCGCCTGCGCCGCCAAGGCTATGGAGGCTCTGAACACTCTCGACTCAGAGCTCAACAAGGCAGCGGAATTCGTTGAAACTTTATAAAAACTATCGTCATGAGATACTTCAGATATATGGCATTGTCGGCAGCGGCCATTCTGCTGCTGGCCGGCTGTAATCCGACGGACGACCCTACGCCGGAGAAGAATGAGCCCGATACCAAGTATGTCGGCCAGGCTGTCGGCAATTTCTCGGCTGACGAATGGTTCCCGGGCGGACAACTCGGCACTACTACTAACGTGACGGCCGGCTGCTATGAAGACGAAACCCCTGCCGTCGAAGCGCAGGGACTGACATACGAGTTTAACCTCGGAGAGAAATTCTTCGAGCGCAACTACACCGAGAACACCAAGCCTTTCAACGGACTCGGCCCTGCGTCAGTGCGCAAGTCCTGCTTCGACTGCCACCCCGGCTACGGCCACGGCCAGTGGAAAGACCGCTACGTCGCCAACGGAAGCTTAGCTTACGGCAACGGTTATCTGCTGGTGGTATATCATCCCACATACGCTGGCAGCAACGACGGCCCGTACATCTCTGAAGTGACCGGCATGCCGCAGACCATGGCGCAGGATCCCTTCCTGTCCCCGATCGACGAGAAGCAGATAAGCATAGTGTGGAACGAGATAGGCTCGATGGAGAGCGGCCTGCCGATGCAGTTCCCCGACGGCGAGAAGTATGCCCTCCAGTATCCGACCATAACCATCCCCACCAGCGCCTTCAACACCGACCCGGTGCCGGAGAATCTCGAGTTCCGCCTGGAAAGCACCATCGGAGTGACCGGAACAGGCCTGATTGACGCCATCCCGACCGACAGTATCATAGCCCAGTATGCCAAAGAGGCGGCATACTTCCGTTCAGCCGGCCTTGACGTGAGCGAATATATCAACCCGAATTTCTGGGATGAGGCTTCTCAGCAGATGACGGCCGGAGCTTTCTACACCAACTTCTACACCGACGGCATCCTCGCGGACGGCACGAAGACTTCCAAGGCAGCCGGCAATTACAAGACCCTCAAGCGTTACACATACGCTCTGACCCGCGGAAGCCTGCAGGACGGAGCCGGAGCAAATGCTATCTGGAACATCACCAACGTGTCCCGTCCCGACAGACCCTATCTCTACACTACCAATGCCTGGGCGAGTGCGATGAGCAAGAACAAGGATGTCATAGCCGCAATCAAGGCCTCCGGGAAGAATTCTCCCTACTATGTGGATGTCAACGGCGACGGCAAGGTCACCGACGATGAGATTGCCGAGGCTGTTTATGAACTTCTTCGCCCCGGAACGAACCAGTTTGACAACAAATATCATAACTTTGAGCCTGAGATGACAGCCGACCAGAACTACGCCTTCATGGTATGGCACAGAGGTCTTGCCATCCCGCGTGCCCGCAATCTCAACAAGGAGAGCGTGCAGAGGGGCAAGAAAGTGTTCATGGAGCTTGGCTGCGCCGCCTGCCACCGTCCCTCGTGGACAACAAAAGAAGACAATTACTGGTCGCCGGCGATGTATGAGGGCAAGCCTCTGCCTCGCTATGCAGACCAGAAGATTTACCCCTATTCGGACTTCGTGCAGCACAAGCTGTACATGAAGAACGACATACACGGCAGCTGGTGCCGCACCACGCCGCTCTGGGGCCGCGGATTATCGGCCCAGGAGACTGGCCGCAGCGACAGGCTGCACGACAACCGTGCCCGCAATGTGGTTGAGGCCATAATGTGGCATGGATACAGCAAGAAGAGCCATTCCTATTCTGCTGCAGAAAAGTTCTACAACCTCAGCAAGGAGGACAGGGACGCTGTAGTGGAATTTATCAACTCGATTTAATGAAGAACAGGTCACTGAAATTATTATCATTCGGAAGCATGGCGGTCATCAGCGTGGCGATGGTGGCTGCCACTTTCGTTGAAAAGACTCGGGGCACGGATTTCTCGTTCAGCCTCGTTTATTACAACCCGGCATTCATCGCCCTATGGGGCGTGGCGGCTGTTTTCGGATTGATATTGCTGTTCAAGACTAACGGCAAGGCAGTCTTCACGCTGCTGCTCCACTGCTCTATGGCAGTGATGTTGATCGGCGCTCTGGTGACGCATCTGTTCAGTCAGGAGGGCATGATCAGCCTCGTGCGCGGCGTGCCGAACGGCACTGTCATCACCGTCAGCGGCAAGCACATCGAACTGCCTTTCACCCT
>JAFYZI010000203.1 GCA_017548725.1 Bacteroidales bacterium | reverse complement strand
CCAGCATATCCGCTCCTAGCTCCCTTGAAATCCACTCCACGTTGCCGTCGTTTTCAAAACGGTTGAAAGTGCAGGTAGAATATATAAGTATGCCTCCTGTCTTGAGGGACGGCCAGGCTTCGGCCACTATCTTGCGCTGGCGGGCGGCACATAGAGCCACGTTGTCCGGGCTCCACTGGTCGATGCTGCCGGCGTCCTTGCGGAACATGCCTTCGCCCGAGCAGGGCACATCTGCCAGCAGTATGTCAAAATAGCCTTCCAGACCTGCGAAGCGCTGCGGCTCGTCGTTGGTCACGACCACATCCGCCCTGCCCCACTTGGTCATATTCTCGGCAAGAATGGTCGCCCTGCTGCGGATCACCTCGTTGCTGACGAGGATGTCTCCTTCGCGCATGGACTCGGCCGCTATGCAGGTGGATTTGCCGCCAGGGGCTGCACAGAGATCCAGCACCCTCACGGACTCCGGCCCGCGGAGCTCAGCGAAGATCTGCTGCACTACCATCGAGGCCGCGTCCTGGACATAGTATGCTCCGGCATGGACCAGAGGGTCGAGGTGGAACTGCGGCCGCTCTTTCAGATAACGCCCATCGGCGCACCACGGCACCTGCCCGGCATCCAGCTCTCTGAAATGGCCGGCGAATTCCTCCTGCGTCATCTTGAAGGGGTTGCGGCGTACAGAAACAGTCGCAGGCTCGTTTTCCAGAGCCTGCAGATATCTTCCGAGCGCCTCGTCGCCGAGGGCGGCCCGGAGGTTCTCCTTGAATATAGGATCCAGATTATACGACATAATCGCTCATCCCGCCCGGCGAGTTGCCGGCGGCAATCTGGGAGATAATGTCGGTGATGTTGTCGATGAAAGGCTGCAGACGGCTGCCTAACATCATCTTGAGCATGGTGTTAAGCTCAGTGTTGAGCTCCAGATGGAAGTCGGTGGCTCCGTCCTTGCTGGCTGCAGGGTCGAAGTGCAGGATCAGCTGGAACGGGAAGGGCGACTGCCCCATCTGCTCGAAGACAAGGGTGTTGAAGGGAATGCTCTGAGTCAGCCTCATGCCGAACTCCATGCCCATCGTCTTGACTAGGACAGAGTCGTGAGTCATCTCCACCATCTGCCGCTTGTCCTCCGGGAGCCTGTCTGCGAGGCTCTCGAGGTTCGATAAGCGGCTGTAGAGCATTATCGGCTGCTGATCGATGAAAATAGTCTTCCCGACAACGTGCTCGGCCATCGGTTATTTCCCCCAGTTTTCCGGTTTGAAACGCCAGTCTCTCAGCACGCTCATCTCAGCCTCGCTGATGTAGCTGCTCTCGCCTGCGACCTGGATGAGGGTGTCATAGTCGGTCAGGGTGTAGAGCGTGATATTGGCCGTCTCGAAAGCTTTGCGGGCCTTGGTGAAATTGTATGAGAAGATGGCTACCATGCCCTCTACCATACCGCCCTGCTGGGACACAGCCTGGGCAGCGGCCAGCGAACTCATGCCGGTAGAGATGAGGTCCTCGATCACGACGATGTTCGCGCCCTTCTCGAAGACACCCTCGATCTGCGAGCCGGTGCCGTGGTCCTTGGGTTTCGGACGGATATAGATCAGCGGCAGGCCCATCTTCTCGGCAACTATTGCTCCGATAGCGATGGCGCCCGTGGCCACTGCAGCTATTACTTCAACTTTCTTGAACTGCTCCCTTATGATTTCTTCGATACGGTCGGCAATGAAGGTCCGGACCGTAGGGTACGACAAAAGCTTGCGGTTGTCGCAATAGATGGGAGACTTCAGACCGGAAGCCCAGGTGAAGGGCTCTTCGGTATTCAATTCAACAGCCTTTACATCCAACAAAGCGGCTGCTACTCTCTTTTCCAGATTTTCCATAATAATTCATCTGCTATGATGCGCATCTTTGTAAAGATAATGAATATTTTTTAATTTTGGTTACTTTTTAAAGTCTCTTAAAATGCATAAAGTATACATCGGCAACGAATGTATCACACTTGCTGACGACCACGAGCTCGAACTGTTCTGCGAGCCGTACCATCAGATTGTCGCCGCCGGTGGCCTGGTGGAGAACCCTGACGGGGAGTGTCTCATGATATTCCGCCGGGGCTGCTGGGACCTTCCCAAAGGCAAGCAGGAGCCGGATGAAGACATTGTCACCTGCGCTCTGCGCGAAGTCAGCGAAGAGACCGGCCTGCAAGACCTTACGGCCGGCAGCCTCATCTGCGTCACGCATCACTGCTATATTTTCCAGAACGAATCCTGCATCAAGCACACCTGGTGGTATCGCATGAAAAGCAGCCACGGCGGGGAGCTTGTCCCCCAACAAGAGGAGCAGATAGAGAAAGCCGTCTGGGTGGCAAGGCAGAACCTTCCTTCCAAACTGGCGAACACCTACCCTTCTATAAGGGAGGTATTCATGCGGGCTTATAACAGCTAAATATTGTCCAGCCTCTCGAGTATCCTGTCGAGGGTGTCGAAATCGGTAACTAGCACATTACGGGCCTTGCTTCCGCTGAACGGACCTACTATGCCAGCTGCTTCGAGCTGGTCTATAAGTCTGCCGGCCTTGTTGTAACCGATACCCAGCTTGCGCTGCAGCAGCGATGTAGAACCCTGCTGGCTCTGAACCACGAGCTTGGCAGCCTCCTCGAAGAGCTTGTCGCGCTTGTGGAGGTCGGCGCCGCCCGCTACTTCGCCTTCTTCGTCATCCACATCCGGCAGGAAGAACGCATGGTCGTAACCCTGCTGGCTGTCGATAAACTTGGTGATGCGGTCGACTTCGGCAGTTTCGATGAGGGCGCACTGAACGCGCGTGATGTCAATGCCCGGATAAGCCACGAGCATGTCACCACGGCCGATGAGCCTGTTGGCGCCGGGCTGGTCGAGGATGGTCTTGGAGTCGACTGAAGAATAGGTCTTGAAAGCGATGCGGGATATGAAGTTGGCCTTGATGGTACCGGTGATGACGTCGGTGGTAGGCCTCTGAGTGGCGATGACGAGGTGGATGCCCACGGCGCGGGCCTTCTGGGCCAGACGGGCTATAGGCTCCTCGACTTCCCTTCCTGCGGTCATCAGCAGGTCGGCGAACTCATCGATCACTACTACTATATACGGCATGTAAGCATGGCCCTTGAGAGGGTTGAGCTTGCGGCGCAGGAACTTCTCGTTGTACTCGGTAATCTTCCTCTCACCGGCGATGCGGAGCAGCTCGTAGCGGTTGTCCATCTCGATGCAGAGGGACTTCAGCGTGCGGACCACTTTGTTGGTGTCGGTGATGATGGCTTCATCCTCATCAGGCAGCTTGGCCAGATAGTGCTTCTCCAACAGACGGTAGAAGTCGAGCTCAACCTTCTTGGGGTCGACCATCACGAACTTCAGTTCGCTTGGATGCTTGGTGAAGAGCAGCGAAGTAATTATGGCATTCAGGCCGACAGACTTACCGGTACCGGTCGCACCGGCTACGAGCAGGTGGGGCATCTTGGCCAGGTCCATGAAGAACGGCTCGCTGGTCACCGTGATACCGAGGGCCACCGGCAGTTCCATCTTCTCGCGCTGCTCAGTGAACTGCGGCGAATTGAGCACGGCCTTCAGCGGCACTACGCTAGGATGTTCGTTGGCCACCTCGATGCCTATGGCGTCTGAGAGGGTGAGCACCCTGACGCCCTTGGCGCCCAGGGACATGGCGATGTCTTCCTCAAGCCTCTTGACAGTCGCGATGCGGATGCCTTCGGCCAGACGGATACGGTACAGCGTGACTGTCGGACCTCGTTTGGCCACTACGCTCTCAACTTTGATCTTGTAGCAGCTCAAAGAGTTGACAATCCTCACCTTGTTCTTCTCGAGCTCTTCGCGGGACACCTCGTACTGCAGGTTGCGGTAGTCCTCGAGCAGGTTCAGGCTCGGAAAGGTATAGTTCGACAGGTCGAGACGCGGATCGTAGATGCGGTCCTTCTCTTCCTCTGAAAGGTTCTTGAAGATATCGTTCTCGTCAGTTTCCACCACGAGCTCGACATCCTGGCCGGAATCCGGCTTAGGCTCGGTGACGACCGCAGGAGTATCTGCTTTCGGGGCGGTCTCCGCAGGTTCGTCGGGAGATACGAAGAAATCGTCGGCATTGATGGGGCTGTCGTCCTCCACCTCGAGAGGTACGGCGGCTTCCCCGGTTTCTGTCTCTTCTTCGTCCTCAGAGTCTTCCTCTTCATCATCCTTGAAGAGGTCTTCATCGTCGATGTCCTCGTCTTCCTCGTCGTCCATCTCGTCGTCAACCTCTTCCTCGTCATCCGGCTCCTCGACCACCTTCTTCTCCCTGTGGAACGCATCGTAGATGAACTTGTCGAACCAGAGGGCTACCTTGCGGGTGAGAAGGATAAGCCACAGGAACAGCAAAAAGAGCAGCACTCCGCCGGCGCCCAGCTTTCCGAGCAGGCTGGTCAGCCATTCATTGGCCAGATGTCCGTAAGAACCTCCGACACCTGTTGAGAACAGGGCCTGTCCCTTGAAGAATGAAGAGATATAGGCGGCTATTATAGAAAAGATGATGCAGCCGAAGAGCGACAGGACGAATGCCCTGAGCACCTTGACCTTGCGGATGCGGAAGCAGGCCACGGCCAGCAGGCCGAGGAACACCGGCACGAAGAAGGCGCCGATGCCGAAGAGTTTTGCAAAAAGGAAGTCTGCCCACTTGAAGCCGATCTTGCCGCAGACGTTGTTGGCGCTCACGTAAGACTGCCACAGGTCGGGATTGCTCTTGAGGCTCTGGTCTGCGCCCCAGTTGAAGGCGTAGGAGATCAGCGAAGCGGCAGTAAAGAGGCAGATAATGGCGAAGAGTACGCCCATGACGATCCGGACGATGCTTTTCTGCTCGTCGGTCAGCCTCGGACGCTTTACGGGAGCCTTCTTTTTCTTGACAGGCTTGACGGGTTTCTTCTTGCTGACAGTGGTTTTTCCTTTTGCTGTTGTGGCCATTATGCCTGCTGTTTCCTCTTTTTCTTGTTAAATCTTCTGTTCTTGTTGTTGCCTCCGCCGTTGTTGTTTCCGGATGAGAAGCCGGGGCGGTTGAATTCTCCTGAGACAGGACCGAGGACGATGTCTCTCGGCACTTCGAGCTTGCCGCGCGAGAGCTGCTCCATATCCTGGAAGATGGTCTCGTCGGCGACGCTGTCCTTGTTCCAGATGAGGTACTGCTGACGCATGTAGAGGGCCAGCAGACGCATCAGTTCCCTGCGGACTTCTTCGCCCTTATCGCAGTCGACGATGAGGTCGATCATGTTCTGGATGTTGCGGCCGTAGCAGGTCTTGCGGATCGGCTCGGTAGAGTATCCGATAGGCTCGGGCTTGCTCTCGTGCTCTTCCTTGACTGGAGCCTCGTAAGGTCCGTCGACGTCCAGACGGTATCCGGAAATAATATGGGCGTGGTCCCAGAGTTTATGTTTGTAATCGGGATAGTCCTTCATGTGGGGATTGAGGGTGCCCATGACGTTTACTACGGCCTGAGCCTGCTGGGTGCGTTTCTCGCGGTCCTCGATCTCGCACACCTGCTCCAGCATCTTCTGCACATGCCTTCCGTACTCCGGAAGGATCAACTGCTCTCGTTGCGTATTATAATCCATATCCTGATGTAGTTATCGCAATTAAAATACAAATATAGTTTATCTTTGCCTTAGGATTATGCAAAAAAAGAGAAAAGTTCTTGTGACCGGCGCCTGCGGGCAGCTTGGCAGTGAAATCCGCAGGATGACTGCGGGCAGCGGGGATTTCTTGTTCACCGACTATCTCCCCGCGGAGGGCATCCTGCCCCTCGACATCTGCGATGCCGAAGCCGTCGCCGCATGCATAGATGACAACCGCATCGGCACGATCGTCAACTGCGCCGCATACACCAACGTCGAGAAGGCCGAAGACGAGCCGGAGCTCTGCCGCCGCATCAACTGCGACGGAGTTGCTGTCCTGGCCGACGCGGCTCTTCAGGCCGGCGCCTCGCTGATCCAGATTTCCACAGACTTCGTGTTCGACGGTTCGAAGGACTCTCCCTATCTGGAGACCGACTCCCCCGCCCCGCTGTCGGTCTATGGCCGCAGCAAAGCCGAGTCGGAATTCATCTTCAGGACATCCGGGGTTTCCGGCATCATAATCCGCACCGCATGGCTCTATTCTCCCTACGGCAGGAACTTTTTGAAGACCATGCTGCATCTCGGCGCCACCCGAGAGACAATCACAGTAGTGAACGACCAGGCCGGCAGCCCCACCTATGCTGAAGACCTCGCCGACGTAGTGCTGCGCCTCATCCCCCTTGCCGGGAAAAAGAAGGGAGAGATATACAATTACAGCAACGAAGGTGTCTGCACCTGGTATGACTTCTCATGCGAGATAATGCGCCAGGCCGGTCTGGACTGTAAGGTCATCCCCGTCACCAGCAGCGAATATCCGCAGAAGGCCGTACGCCCGTCCTATTCTTATCTGGACAAAAGCAAGATTGCCGCCGAGCTCGGGCTCGACGTGCCGCAGTGGCAGGTTTCCCTGCAGAAATGTCTCGAAAGGCTTATTTAAGCCTGTTCCTTACGAGGAAATAATAAACCAGCACACCAACCCAGCTGCAAGACAGCAGGATGATGGCGATGATTATCTTCAGGACCACGTCTATGGTCTTGTTCTTGAACAGGTCATATACGCACCAGAGGCCGAGGGCGACGCCGAGGATATAGAGAATAGTCCACATATTGTATGGTTTTAGTTCACGTTGTTTCTACAAAGATAAGTATTTTTCACTTTCCGGGCATCTGCCATATTGTCAGTTTTTCGTGCGTGGTGCATTAATTGAGATATACATGTCCACGAAAGGAGATCAACAATATGAACAACAACAATTTGGAAATGCTTGACAAGTTCGCCGTCAATCTTAACGAGCGGGCTAAACAAGGCAAACTCGACCCCGTCATAGGCAGGGACGAGCAAATACGTCGTGTTCTCCAGATCTTGAGCAGAAGGACAAAGAACAACCCTATTCTCGTTGGAGAACCCGGCGTCGGCAAGACTGCGATCTCGGAAGGCATCGCGCAGCGTATCGTCAACGGCGATGTCCCCGAGAACTTGAAGACCAAGAAGATATATTCATTGGACATGGGCGCCCTCATCGCGGGAGCGAAATATCAGGGCGAATTCGAGGAAAGGCTTAAAGGAGTCATCGAGGCCGTATCAGGCAGCGACGGCGAGATAATCCTTTTCATCGACGAGATCCACACGCTGGTGGGCGCCGGCCGTACGAGCGGAGCCATGGATGCCGCCAACATCCTGAAGCCCGCCCTGGCCAGGGGTGACCTGAGGGCCATCGGCTCCACCACTCTCGACGAATATCAGAAGTACTTCGAGACCGACAAGGCTCTGGAGCGCCGGTTCCAGATAGTGATG
>JAFYZI010000202.1 GCA_017548725.1 Bacteroidales bacterium | reverse complement strand
ATCTGTCAGTTAAAAATTTGCGCTCAGATAGTCGTCGACCACCTCGGGGAAATGCGCCTGCTCGAGAAGATGGATCTTGGCCGCAACGTCAAGGGCGGTGTCGCAGGGCAGCACTTCGCACTTGGCCTGGAAGAGTGTCTTGCCGTGGTCATACTGTTCGTCGACAAGATGGATGGTTATCCCGCTTTCCTCTTCTTTCGCAGCAACGACAGCCTCATGCACATGCATGCCGTGCATGCCTTTGCCGCCGTACTTCGGAAGCAGCGCCGGATGGATGTTTATGATCCTCCGGGGCCAGGCGTCTATCATATGCGAGGGGATTCTCATCAAAAACCCGGCCAGAATAATTGCGAAGGTATCATACTCCTTCAGGATGGCTGTAACGGAGGGCTTGCCGTCTTCAGTGAAGTCGTCGCTGCACACCAGCTGGCTCTTGGTGAACACCACTGAAGGCACGCCGAACTTTTCGGCCCGCTGCAGCACGAAGGCGTCGGGCTTGTTGCACAGCACGACCGCCACCCGGTATTCGGGATGCCCTGAAAAATATTTAATAAGGTTCTCTGCGTTAGTACCACTACCAGAGGCGAATATAGCCAGATTCCTCATTCTTTCAAGTTTGGCGCGAAGGTAGAGAAATTTGGTTAAATGAAGAAATATTACTTACTTTGCAACTCGTTACTAAAAACTAAAGAAAATGGAAGACGTTACTGCAAAAGTAAAAGCCATCATTGTAGACAAGCTTGGTGTTGAAGAGAGCGAAGTTCAGGAGGGTGCAAGTTTTACCAATGACCTCGGCGCAGATTCTCTGGATACAGTAGAATTGATTATGGAATTCGAGAAAGTATTCGGTATTTCTATTTCTGATGAAGCTGCTGAAAAGATCACTACAGTTGGTGATGCTATCGCTTACATCGAGCAGAATGCCAAATAAGCTCGACTATCCTCACACAAACTGAAAATAAAGACCGTCGGTTCCAATGGGACCGACGGTTCTTTGTTTATAATGACCGGTGCCTTATGAGCGCCAGATCTTCTCGGGATATTCACCGGCCTTGATAAGGGCGTTGATCTTTTCTACGGTGAAAGGACGGTCTTCCTTGTAAGTCACGCCGAACCACTTGGCGTCGCAGTCCAGCACTTTCACAGATGCGAGATTGTCAAGAATCAGCTTGTCGGCGATGTAGGGGATGAAATACTCGGCCTTGAGGTTGTCGCGGTTCTCGTCGAGGAACTGTTTGAAGATACGCTCGGAGTGTTTGAAATAGTCCGGAGTGAAACCCCAGAAATTCATTGACACATAGCTCTTGGGATCGAGCTCGTGTTTTTCCTCACCTTCTATATAATAAACCACTCCGCCGCTGCGGGCGATTGCGGTGCGCTCGGTGACGGTCGTCAGCTTGTTGTTCTTGTCTACTCCGCAGATGCCGCGCGACACGGTACCGAAGTCAGAAAGAGTGTTCTCGAGGTGATAGCCGACCATTGCATACTGGCCCTCGGTGCCTGCGATGGAACGCAGATATTCGGCCATGGTCTCGTAGCTTGAGCGGCCGTAGAAGTCGTCGGAATTGATGACGGCAAAAGGCTCGTTGATGACGCCGGCTGCCATCATCACGGCGTGGTTGGTACCCCAGGGTTTCTGGCGGCCTTCAGGAACGGTATAGCCCTCGGGCAGGCAGTCGAGCTCCTGGTATACGAACTCGAACTTCACGTCGTCACTGAACTTCTCGGCGCGGAAATGCTCCTTGAATGTATCAGCGAAAGAGTGGCGGATAACAAAGACTACCTTGCCGAATCCGGCGCGGATGGCGTCGAAGATAGAGTAGTCGATAATAGCTTCGCCATTGGGGCCGAGGCCGTCCATCTGCTTCAGGGAACCATATCTGGAGCCCATTCCGGCTGCGAGAATCAATAATGTAGGTTTCATATTGTCTGTATTTTGTTTTGTCTTCTTCTTTTGATGAAAAAAGTCATCACTATGGCTACGAGGCCGAACAGAATCATCTGCACTATCTGAGCTTCGTGCGAAATGGTGGCGAATATCAGGGCAGTGCTCTGGTCGATGCCGTAGATCGGGACGAGCGCCATAGAGACGATGACATGGTAGGCTCCGAACCCTCCCTGGACCGGGACGGCCCAGCCGATGAGGGCCAGCGCCATGATGAACAGGGCGTCCATGCCGGTGAGGTGCGAAACTGCCGGGAAGGCGTGGATCACGAATACTATCTCAAGCCAGTAGAGCACCTGGACAATTACAGTGTAGGCGACAAACAGGAAGCCGTGCTTCATCTTGAAGGCTGCCTTGATGCCGTTGAATATACCCCTGCAGAAAGAAATCACCTTGCCGCCGAGACGGCTGGCCTTGATTTTCTCCTTGAAATGGACCAACAGCCACATGCAGAGCACCGCAAGGGCGATCGCCACGAGAATCAGCCTCAGCGAATTGAATGACAGCGAATTTAGGAAAGGCTTCCAAACTATGTCGTTCAGATAGCCGCCGAAGCGTGTGAACAGCACCATCCAGAGGATGATGAATGCCGACACGGCCACATCCCACGCACGCTCCACCATCACGCTGCCCAGACTGTCCTTGAAAGGAACCTTGCTGCTGTCGGCAATCATGCCGCAGCGCACCAGCTCGCCGCTCCTCAGCACAGCCAGGTTGGAGAGGTAGCATACCGCATAGGCGTTGACGCAGTCCACCCTCTTCAGCTGCGGGTCGATGGGCTGCAGAAGCAGGCGCCACCTCAGGCCTCGCAGGATGGTGCCGATCACTCCGGCAACCATTGCAGCCAGGATCCACCAGTAGTTGCAGCTGCGCAGCCCGTCCACAAAGGCATTCCAGTCCATCCCTCTGAACGCGAAGTACAGCAGGATCAGCGACAGTGCCAGTGCAGCAGTATACTTCAGGATGCTCTTGAGCCTGGGGTGCATGATTAGATTCTTAATAACCTTCAAAGGTAGCATTTTTTATTAACTTTGTAAGAAAGCACACCTTGCACACCATAAAGCGATGACCACTAAAAGCGTAAAATCAATCCTCGGCATAGGCAACGCCCTCACCGACATTCTGGCAATCCTGCCGGACGACAGCATCCTCAGACAGTTCAATCTTCCCAAGGGCAGCATGCAGCATGTAGATGCTGAGGCCGGCAACAAGATATGGGAAGCCATAAAGGATATGGGCATCAAATATGTCGCAGGAGGCAGCGCCGCCAATACCATCTCAGCGGCAGCGATCTTCGGCATGAAGGCCGGCTTCATCGGCAAGGTGGGCAAAGACGACATAGGCTCGCTGTTCAAGTCGGAGCAGGTGCAGGACGGCATCGCCTCGATGCTGCTCAGGGGCAAGGCTCCCAGCGGCCGCGCCATAGTCATCATAACCGAGCCGAACTACGAGCGCACTTTCGCCACTTACCTCGGCGCCGCCCTCGAGCTGGAGCCCGAGGACCTCGACCCGGCCAACTTCGACGGCTACGACTATCTTCATTTGGAAGGTTATCTGGTGCAGAACCAGAGGCTCTTCCGCAGGGCCGTGGAGATAGGCCGCGAGAAGAACATGATAATCTCCGTCGACCTGGCAAGCTACAACATAGTGGAGTCCAACAGCACCTTCCTGCACGACATCGTCGAGAACTACGTCGACATAGTCTTCGCCAACGAGCATGAGGCCCGGGCTTTCACCGGCAAGGACCCCGTCAAGGCACTGGCGGACATTTCCAAGATGTGCAAGATTGCGATAGTCAAAGTGGGCGACAAAGGCTCGATGGTGCGCTCCGGCAGCGAATTCCACAAGATCAGGCCCCGCAAGGCCGTGGCCACTGACGCTACCGGCGCCGGCGACCTCTATGCGGCCGGCTTCCTCTATGCCCACTCCCTCGGCATGCCCCTCGACATCTGCGGCAAGGTCGGCTCCATCATCTCCTCGAAAGTCGTTGAAATCATCGGCACAAAACTCGACATCCCCCGCTGGAAACAAGCAAAGCAGGAAATCCGCAAGGTGATGGGGATCAAGGAATAAAAAAAGTAGCCGTTTCGGGCTACTTGTCTCCGAGCAAATCGCGCTACACCTTCAACCCGAAATTCACAAAGCAGATTACACCCCGTCAGAAGCCTCTGTGGAGGGGGTGGAGCTGCTTTCTGCGGCAAAATTGTCGCACAGAGCAGGTGAAAGCCCTCCCTAGGCCCATACAGATGGGGATCGCCTGCTTTGTGAATTTCGGGTTGGCTGGCAGGGTGTGTTCTTACGTGGATTTGGTGTAGATTTAGAACGCTTCCTCTTTTTTGCGCATGACTACGAGGCTGAGGGCGATGGCAAGGCCGGCGATAGGGATCAATATGTACTGGCGGTAACTGCGGAGAGTCTCGATGATATTGGTGAAGGCGGTGCGGTCTACTTCGAGGGTGGGGAGGGGATAGAACGTCACAAGCAGTGCGACGGAGCAGCCGAGCACGAGTCCGGCGACAAGCGCGATTATGAGCGCGCGACGCCCGCGGCGATATTCATGGTCCACAGTACTCTTGATGCCTTCAACCTGGCTGAGACGCGCATTGGTCTCGATAAGAAATGCCCCCTCGTCCGGCATTTCCGGTTTGTTGTCGCGAAGTAATTGTTCTATATCCTTCATTGCTCGATATGTTCTTTAAGGTGGTTACGCCCCACCGACAGGTAATATTTCACAGTCCCTGAAGGAACGCCCATGATGACGGCGATTTCCTTGACGGGAAGATCTTCGTAATAATGCAGCACGATGGCGGTGCGTTCTTTCTCCGGGATGAGCGTCAGGGCCCGCTGCAGCTCTTCATGCTCGAACGAAGCGTCCGAGGCGGCGCCCCCGGTCAGACGCATCGCATCTCTCGAATCCAGGTCGACAGCTCCGTCTGGCCGCCTGCGGAGATTGTCGATGAAGCAGTTGTACGCGATCCTGAAAAGCCAGGCCTTGAAATTGCCGATGAATCGCTCCGACGTCACATAGGCCCGCACCAGAGCCTCCTGCGCGATGTCGTCGGCGAGGGCCGCATCTCCGCACAACGATGTCAGGAACCGCCTGAGCTGTCCCTGACATGTCCT
>JAFYZI010000201.1 GCA_017548725.1 Bacteroidales bacterium | reverse complement strand
CCGGCGCCCGCCAGAAAGGAGTGGTGCTGCACGACATCCTTGCGGCAGTCTCAGTGCCGGAAGACCTGCCGCAGGCAGTGGCAAAAGCCGTGGCTGAAGGTGAGCTGCCCGCTTCGGAGGCTGATGAAGTGGCAGCGATGCTGGCTGAGGCAATGGCATCAGTAGCAGACCGCCACTGGTTCGACAGCGGCAACACTGTCTTCAACGAGCTATCCATCATCAACACCGACGGCAATGTGGAGCGCCCCGACAGAGTGATAATCCGGGACGGGGAGACCATAGTGGTTGACTACAAGTTCGGCGAAGAGCGCAAGGGCTACCGCTGGCAGGTGGGCAGATACATGAAATTGCTGCGGCAGATGGGATATTCCCGGGTTAAAGGCTATCTTTGGTACGTGAAGAACAATAAAGTAGAACAAATATGAAAAGGATTCTGTTTTTATCATTGACTGCAATTTTGCTCGTATGTTCCTGCAAGTCAGGCAAACAGGTTGAGTATCACAATCCTCTCGACGTTCAGTTCGGCGACCCGTACGTGCTGCTGGCGTCTGACGGCAACTACTATATGTACGGCACCGGCGGCGTGAGGGACGGCTTTGGATGCTACAAGTCTGCCGACCTTGTGAACTGGGAATACCAGGGCGCCATCTATCATGGCAATACTCCCGAATCATGGGCTCTGGACTGCTTCTGGGCTCCGGAAGTATATGAGAGGGACGGCAAGTTCTACATGTTCTTCAGCGCCAACACCAAGGACGACCCTTACGGCGACGAGGAGCGCTTCAGCATCGGTGTAGCCGTGAGCGATTCTCCTACAGGTCCGTTCGTGGAGATGGGCGGCCCGCTGTTCCAGCCTGGATATCCCACCATCGATGCCAATGTGCTCTTCGACGATGACGGCAGATGCTATCTCTATTTCTCACGCTGCTGCTACAAGCATCCGGTCGAGAGCGAAGTGGCCGACTGGGCAAAGAAACAGGGCCTTTTCGACGAGATCGAGGAGAGCTGGGTGTACGGAATCGAGCTCAAGCCCGATTTCAGCGGTGTGATAGGAGAGCCGGTGCTGCTGCTCTGCCCGCCGAAGACAATGGCCGACGCCCAGGCTGAGTGGGAGAGCCGTTCGGTGACTTCCGGTGAGGTGAACCGCCGCTGGACAGAAGGCTCCTTCATCATCAAGCGGGACGGCATATACTACATCATGTATTCATCGAACTTCTATGCCGGAGAGAACTACGCTGTAGGCTATGCCACCGGCAGGAGCCCGCTCGGCCCCTTCGGAAAATCAGCGGACAACCCCGTGCTGCAGAAGAACACGCAGGACGGCGGCATCGTCACGGGCGTGGGACACAACAGCATAACCCGCTCGCATGACGGCAAGCATCTCTACTGCGTATACCATGGCCGCACCGCTGCTACCGGCAGCGAACGCGTGGTGTTCATCGACGAGATGGAGATCAAGGATGGCCATCTGAAGGTGTTCGGCCCCAATACCGACCCTCAGACTCTTACTTATTGATACTTACTTTACTTCGGGAAGGTCGAATTCCAGCATGCTGCGCGGGCAGCCTGCGTTGAGGCGCATGTACCCCAGCCCCTCCGGGCCGAACATCACGCCTGTGTTCAGACCAACCTTCACCTTGTTTACGAAATAGTCTTCCAGCAGGGCCTGGTCTTCTGGCTTCAGGTCGTCTTTGCCCGCAAGCCTGCGGAGCAGGTCACGGCAGTCCAGCCATACCAGATATGAACTCTGCGGCCTGACGGGTTTGACGAGCTGAACGCCGCCGGCGCGGAAGGCTGCGAACTTGTCTTCCAGGTATAGGATGTTCTTCTCGATATATCTCAGCGCGGCGTCGCGCCAGGGCTTGCCTTCGGTGAAGGCTGTGATCATGCCGACGGAAGCGAAGACAGAAGGGGAACTGAACTCGTTCGCCTCGAGCCATTCGTAGAAAGGCTTAGCCAGCTTCGGATTTGGAATCACAGAGAATGACGATGCGAAGCCGGGGATGTTGAAGGTCTTGGACGGAGCTCCGAAGGTAATGCTGTTCTCGGCGGCCTTCTCGCTTACCGAGGCGAAGCTTATGTTGCGGTTGCCCCAGAGGCAGAGGTCGGAGTGGATTTCATCCGCTATGACAAGGGTGCCGTGCCTGTGACAGATCTCGGCGAGCTGAATGAGGTCCTCGCGGCTCCACAGATATCCGCCGGGGTTGTGGGGGCTGCAGAGGATCAGCATCTTCACCGGCCCTTCGGCAGTCAGCATGCTGTCCAGATGGTCGAGGTCCATCTTTCTGTCCTTTAGGGGATTGCGCAGTACGATGCGGCCGTTGCCCTTGGGTACGTTGGTGAAAGGATGGTAAACCGGAGACTGGACGACAACCTTGTCGCCGGGCTTTGTGAAGAAATTGACGGCCAGGCCTATGCCTCTCACGATGCCGGGGATGAAACTTATCCAGCTGCAGTCCACCTTCCATCCGTGCTCCTGAAGCAGCCACTGGGCGATGGCGGGTTTCATCTGGGGCGGCTCAGCGTCGTAACCGTAGATGCCCGAGTTGACATATTCTTCAAGTTTTGCACGTATGCACTCAGGAGAGCGGAACTCCATGTCGGCTACCCAGAGAGGGGTGATGTCTTCCCTGCCGAAAAGGGCTTTCAGAGCCTGATATTTGACCGAGTATGTATTCCTGCGGTCGATTATTTCGTCGAAATTGAATCTGTCCATCAATAATAGTTTTCAATAATAGCATTTGGCACATAAAGATACTGATAAAAGTCGTAAATTAGTCACATGCATGAGTTGGAATCATACGCCCGCAAATACAATTCGCCGGAATACTTCACCACGGACCCCATCATCTTCCCAAAGCACTTCGCTCAGCTGATGGAAAAGGGGCAGGCCTGCCTGCAGGACGTGGAGATCGCGGCGGTTATCGCAGCCCATCTGGCTTGGGGCCGCAGGGACATGATAGTGCGCGACTGCAACCGGGCCTTCGACGAGATGGGGTGGAAGCCGTATGACTACATCCGCCGCGGCTGCTACCGCGACGAGGACTGCAGCCTGCACCGCACCGTCAAGTGGAGCGAATTTGCGCGTATATGTCGCAATCTCAAGGATTTCTATGCCTGCAACGACAGTCTGGAAGTGCTGACGCAGGACGAGATGCGCACCCGTATCTACGGCCAGAAGAGCGACCCTTCGGCTGCCAACAAGAAGATCAACATGCTGCGCCGCTGGATGGTGCGCCGCGACGGCATCGTGGACCTCGGCCTGTGGAAGCATATCTCGCCGGCCGACCTCATCATCCCTCTGGACGTGCATGTCCATCGCGTTGCTCTCGAGACCGGGCTGACCTGCCGCAAGCAGGCCGACCTGCGCACCGCCCTGGAGATTACGGAGGGCCTTAAAAAAATCTTCCCAGGCGATCCTTGCCTGGGAGATTTTGCGCTGTTTGCCTATGGGGCTGAGCGTGCTGCCGGAAAAGTCAGCTGACTACAGTATCTTGTCTGAATCCTGAAGGTATATTGTAGACTTCTCGTGGGTGGCCTGGTCGCCCAGCAGCGCGAGCGCTGTCGCGTAGTAGGCTTCCTTCACGATCTTTTCAGGCTGCTGGCCGGTGATGACTGCATGGCAGAAAGCGTGAGCCAGCTCGACAGAACCGTCGTTGGTGGCGCCGGTGCTGCTTGAACCGTCGGTGGTGATCATCTTGTCGGTAAAGCGAACGCCCGGGTCGGTAGAAGCTTCTTCCTGCGACCAGCTGCTGCCTGCGAACGCGCTGTTGCTCAGGATTCCCTGCTTGATCTGCATCAGGAACTGCTCGATACCGCTGCGGTATGCAGGGCTCTCGCTGAACATTATGCCTTTCACAAGGTCGATAGTGCCTTCGGAGCCGAGGATGAACTCGCCCATGCCGAAGTGCTTGTTGGAAATGATCGACTCGAAGGTCATGTGGACGCCGTTGGGGTATTCGTATATGGTAGCCACATTGTCGAACACTTCCCGGCCGTCTTTCCAGTAGCGGATGCTTCCCATGCCGGAGACGCACTCGGGATACTGGTCCATTGCCCATGAGCCGTTCTGCAGCTGATGGCAGGCCAGCTCGGTCATGAGGCCTCTCGAATACTCGTTGTAGAGCCTCCAGTTGATGCGCCTCTCCAGCTCAGGCGAAGGAACTTCGCGGCGCCAGTCGTTGTTGCGGTACCAGTAGTTGCGCACGCCGACCACCTCTCCGATAGCTCCGGAGTGGATGAGCTCCATAGCCTTGATGTATTTGGGGTCGAAGAGCCTCTGCTGTCCTACGACGAATACCTTGCCGCTGCGTTTCCATTCGGCGATGACGTCCTGGCATTCGGGGATCGAGTATGCCATCGACTTCTCGCAGAACACGTGCTTGCCGGCGCGGAACGAGTCGATAGTCATCGAAGAGTGCAGATTCAGGGGAGTGCAGATGATGACTCCGTCTACATTCTTGTCGTCCAGCAGCTTGCGGTAGTCGCTGTAGAGCTTGGCATCGGGGCACATGGCGGCAGCCTGCTGAAGGTGAGGCTCGTAGTCGTCGCACAGGGCAACGATCTTCGCGCTCTTGTCAACCAGCAGGTTGGCAATATGGAACTGGCCGCGGGAGCCGGTGCCTATGATGCCCAGCTTCGCAACCTGCCCTTCGATTTCTTTCTGCCCTTTCTCTGTGCAGGAAGTCAGCCAGGGGAACAGCGAGATGGCTGAACCCACAGCGAACATGCTGCCCAGGTTCGACAGAAACTCTTTACGGGTCAATAATTTATCCATGTTTATATATCTCTATACTTTAATAACTTTCGTCGTTCCGTCGGTCAAGCAGTAAATCTCGCTTGCCGAGTAGCCCTTAAAGCGGGCCAGTATATCTCTTCTCTTTTCCCTCGGGGCGACATACAGGGCGGTCGACAGCACTTCGCAAGCCATGGGAGAGGGGCCTGTCACGGCCAGCATCTCGTCCCTTACCACATTGTCTCCTGTAGCGGGGTCGATTATGTGTCCGGCTCCCCGTCTGTTCTTGCCCGAGATGGACAGAGCGCAATCTTTCAATTCAAACGTGTGCGCGCATTTGCCTCTGAAATAAGGGTGCTCTACCGATATCGGCCAGTAATCGCCGTAAGGGTGGGAGCCCAGTGCGAAAATGGAACTGTTCCCAAAATTCAGCAAGGCGCATGTGACATCGTAGCCTTTCAGGATGTTACATGCATTTTCAAGCGCATATCCCTTGGCGAAGCCTCCGAGATCCAGTTTGACCGTAGGGTCTGAAAAGCTGACGGTATGGCGGCCTGCGTCAAGTTCAAAGTTCTTCACCCCCTTGCCGGCTGAGCGGGAAATCGAGTTCGCTGTGATGTCGAAATAGCCGTCGGTGCTGTTGCAGAAAACCCTGCACATCTCGAGCACCATGAACATTTCGTCATCGACGGCGACCGCTTCCTCCGCGGCCGTTCTGTTTACAAGGGCCAGGGGGCTGCCCTTGTCGAAGCGGTTGAACTTGTCGTTCGCTTCACGGGTGCGGGCCCATATCTCTTCGATAATGGTCCGCGATTTTTCCTCGCTGTAAAACGGCAAAACAATCTCCGCAACGGAGTGCATCGTTTGTAGTGATGAATAAGCTACCGGTGCGGAGATGTTTTCGTCGCTATACTTGAAGGATGTCATTTGTTTCTCTTAGAGAAAATCTTCCGGCAGAGAAGGATGATAAGCCTGACAATCAGCAACAGCACATAGAGCGCTATCGCAACGAAGACCGTGAACCCAATCTGGGTGAAGATTTCATGCCAATGAGAATGGTAGACGATGATACAGATGATGTTGATCAGGACAGCGCATATAAAGCAGCCCAGAGCGATCAGCAGTTCTCTTTTCACCTTCTTGCCGGAAATGACCAGATCTTTCATTTGTATCAGTCTAATACTTTAATCTTGATGTTCTTGAAATAAACATTGTCAGAGTGGTCCTGGATCAGCAGGTGGCCGAACTCGGCGTTGCCGAAGTTAGGATAGTTGCGATACTTGCTGTAAGCCACGAGTGCGTTCCACTCCTGGGTGTTGCGCTCGTATTCAACAACTTTCACTCCGTTGAGCCAGTGCTCTACGTGATTTCCGTATACATAGACCATGGCGGTGTTGAAGTCGTACAGGTCAAAAGGAGCGTTTTCCTTCTGTGCGGGAATCAGGTCGTAGAGGGATGAAAGGGTACGGTTGCCTTTGACTCCGGCCTTGGCGTCAGGATGGCGCTCGTCGTCAAGCATCTGGAACTCACAGCCTATAGAAGCGCCTCCGGGAATGCTCTCCATGGCAGGGTCGACGAAATACTTCAGGCCGCTGTTGGCGCCTTCGGTGATCTTGAAATCGACCTTCACGATGAAGTTCTTGAAAAGTTCGTCCGTAACGATGTCACCGGCTCCGCGAGCGAAGGGTTTTCTCTTGTCGAGGACGATCATTCCGTCAGCAACGTGCCATACGCTGTCCGGCTGGTGGTCGGTGCCGGCGATGTGCCAGCCGTCGAACGACTTGCCGTCGAACAGCAGCTGCCAGCCCTGGGCTTTCTCAGCCTTGGTGAGTACGTTGTCTTGAGTAACCTGCTGGTCAAGGTTGAAATATTTGCTGTGGTCTGCCGGCCTGTCGCAGCTTTGTGCGAAGGCCAGCAGAACAACTGCAAACAGAAGGAAAGATTTCTTCATGGCTTAGAGCTTGTAGAATTCTTCCCAACCCTTTCTCGGCGGCTGGTCGCAGAGCAATGCGGTAGCGAAGCGGTCTCCGACGCAAGTCTTGGTGATGTTGTCGAAGATAATCTTGCGGTTGAGACGCATTGCGATGGTGCCGAGTGCGAACATCTGAGACATCGGGGCGAACACCTGGAATGAAGAACGGGTCTTCTCCCTGCCCATTGCTGCGAGAAGGAAGTTCTCGTAGTGGTTAGACGGAGACTCAGGAACTACAGGCATGTATTTCTCGAGCTCTTTAGCCCTTGCAGCGCCGATGATCTGAGATGCGGCAGCGTGTGAACCACGTTTGATGATGAGGTCTTTTCCGTCCGGACCCTTGCAGTACAGCTCGGTACCCGGCTGGGGAACCTGAGGACCCTGAGCAGCGGGAGCTGCTGCAGCCTGAGGTCTCTGACCGCCCTGCGGCCTCTGGCCACCCTGACCCTGAGGTCTCTGGCCCTGAGGAGGTCTCTGGCCGTTGGCGCCACCGAGGCTTCTCGGGTCAACAGTCTGTCCGTTCACGGTGATAGCAGGGATGTCGTTGTCTGCGTTGGTGGCAGTGTCCCAGTATCCGTCAGGCAGCGGCGGTATGTTCTTCTCGCCGTCATACCATGTAACTTCGCACTCAGGCATGTTGCCGCGGGCAGCGAATTTGTAACGTACGGTGGTCTCGAAGGGGAAGAAGAAGTCGTTGTGGTTGACTACGTGGATAGGATCGATCTCGTAAGGAACTCCGAGGTGGAGGAACTGGTGAGGAGTGTCGATGAGGTGTGCACCCCAGTCGCCGACAGCACCCATACCGAAGTCATACCAGCCGCGCCAGTTGCCCGGGTGATATTTCTCGTTGAAATCGTGATATTTGGCAGTAGTCAGCCAGGTGTCCCAATCCATTCCCTCTGGAATAGGCTGTGCCTCGGGGAACTGGGTGATTGCGGGATCGTAAGGATACCAGCGGCGCCAGTTGTTGAAGTGGGCAGTGATCTTGCGGCAGTCGTTGATGATACCTGCTTCCATCCAGGCTTTGAACTGGAAGTAGTTCTCGCCTGAGTGGCCCTGGTTACCTACCTGGGTGGCAACTTCCGGGTGACGGTTTGCGATGTCGCACAGAAGCTCGGCCTCGTTGAAGGTACGGGTCATGGGTTTCTCAACATATACGTGCTTGCCATAAGAAACGGCGAGCATTGCTGCAGGGAAGTGTGCGAAGTCAGGGATAGCTACGAGAACGGCGTCGAAGTCGTTGTGAGCCTCGTCGAACATCTTCCTGAAATCCTGGAATACTTTTGCTTTCGGATACTTGGCAATGGTCTGCTGGCAGCCCCTGCTCTTGATATCCACGTCACAGATGCAGGTAATCTCGCAGAGACCTGACCTGTCGAACTGACCGATGTCAGATGCAGCCTGGTTGGCGGCACCGATACATGCAAGACGGACTTTCTGTCCGTCAGCCCTGGCGGCTTCAAGCTCTGTCTGAACAGGATTGAAAGCGCCGGCCTTCGATGCTGCACTAGCTGCAGAACCGGTAAGAACTGCACCGGCGGTGGCTACGCCTGCAGTCTTGAGGAATTGACGTCTTGAAAAATCTTTCATTTGAGTTTTGATATTGAGGTTGTTTTTTATTATTAGGTTGATAAAAAGCCAAAATTCGTCTAAAGTTAAGAATAATAATCGGTTATTCCAAGGTTGCAGGGGCTAAAGTGGCATATTTCTCGCCATATTCGAGCTGCTGCCCTACAAAATTCGTGCAATACTCTATGGCATAGTCGACAACCTTCCCACGTTTTGTAACAGGAACTATATCTGGATTGACAAAGCCGCGGTAGGGCTTCAATTTCAGGGCGGCATATCTTTCCAGCACCTCTTTGTGAAGATCAGGATCGATGTTGACGGCATATTTCTCGACCAGGGCCTTGCCGGCTGCGTAGTCGCCCTCGCTCTTGATGCGCTGGATTTCGGCCAGCAGCTTGCCGAAGAGGTTGCGCAGAGCTTTGTAGTCGTTGATTATGAAATATGTCTTGCCGTCGCGGACGCGCTTCTCGATTACATTCTGAGCTGCGCCCTGCTCGAAGCACCAGTCGGCAATCAGCTTGCGGTTCTGCATGTGGGCCTCGGTGTTCTGCTTGCCCAGCTCGATCCTGGTGAACTGGGTGAAGATGCCGTTGCGGATATAGCTGTCGTACTGGGCCTGGTAAGCGTCGGGGTTGTCCAGAAGACCCAGCTCCACGAGCTTCGGGTCTGCCAGATACCACAGGGCGAACAGGTCGGCACGGGCTTCCTCCAGCGTTGAGCTGTATTCCTTCAGGGCGTTCGGCGAAGTGCCTTCCAGCAACTGGCCTGAGCCGTGCCCGAGGCACTCGTGAAGGTCTGTGTGGAGGTTGTCTGTGACATACTCGTAGGCCTTCGCCCTCCCTATCTCGGCCTCGTCCCATGCGAACTCCTTGAGCACGCTGTTGGACTTTTCGTTGGCGGCCTTGTCGTATGCTTCAGTAATGTTTGCTATGGTAACCGACTTCGAGCCGTAGTCCTTCCTTATCCAGTCGGCGTTGGGAAGGTTGATGCCGATGGCGGTGGAAGGGTAGGTGTCGCCGGCCAGGCAGGCGGCATTGATAACCTTGGCGGAAATGCCCTTCACCTTAGCTTTGCGGAAGCGGGGATCCACCGGTGAATGGTCTTCGAACCACTGGGCGTTCTCGCTGATGGTTATGGTGCGGTTGGAGGCCTCCTCGTCGCGATAGTTTACCATGGCCTCGAAGTTTCCCTTCAGTCCCAGAGGGTCGCCGTATACCTCGATGAAGCCGTTGATGAAGTCTACTCTCGAGAGGGTGTCCTGTACCCAGCTGATGTTGTATTCGTCCCAGGTCTTAAGGTCGCCGGTGCGGAAGTAATCTACCAGCTGCGCAATATATCTGCGCTGCACGTCGTTCTCGGCTACCGCGGCTGCGGCTTCCAGATTCTCCACCACCTTGGTGAGAGCCTTGCCGTAAAGGCCGTCGGTAGTGTATTTCAGCTCCTTGAGGCTGCCGTCAGCATCCTTCACAAGGCGGCTGTTCAGGCCTATCGACAGGGGTTGCGCATCGTCGGGGTCTTCCATGGCTGCATAGAAGGCTTCAGCTTCTTTCTGGCTCACGCCCTCGTAGAGATGGTTGGCAGAAGCTTTGATAAGGTCGACGCCTTCACCCTGATATTTGCGGAAAGGAGCGATGTCAGGGTTGTACATGATTTCAATAAGGCGCTTGTCGCAGCCGGCTTCGTCGAACAGCATCTCCATATATTTCCTCGGGCATTCCGGGAAGAACTTGTGCTCACCGTAATGATGGTGTATGCCGTTGCTGAAGAACACCCTTTTGGCGTAAACCAGGAAATTGTACCAATCCAGCGTGCTGCCTCTGTCTCCGCCGTCGTAAGTCGTCAGGATTTTCTCCAGGGCCTTTCGGATGGGGAGATTGTAGACATAGTTCTGCTCCCAGATTATGTCGCGGCCGTATTTTGCGGCTTCGCTCAGATAGTATATGTATTGTTTCTGGCCGAAAGTCAGCTCGTCCCAGCCGGGAACCTGATATCTTATCACTTCAAGGTCGGCGAATTCGTCGAGACTGTATCTGAATTCTTCAGGGTTTGACTTCGGTGTGCATGATAAAGCAAGAAGGCATGCGGCAGCCATTGCGCAGAGTATTTTATTGTTCATTTTTCTTAATACGTCTTCTCCATTTGTTGAGACTGGAGTCTTTATATGATACTTTGCAGATGTAGTAAATCAGGATCATCACCAGCAGGATGCCAAGCACGAGGCATGACGCGATGACGTTGCTTCGGATTGCTCCGCGCAGCACCAGCGTCTCTCCGTCTTCCTGCAGGAGCTCTTCAAGCTCTGCGTCATCCATAGTGGCGGCAGTCCATTTCTGGGAGACATAGCCGTCGCTGAACAGAGTTGCTCCGCCGTTGGCGCGGTTGATGGTCAGCAGCAGCTTGCGGTCGCCGTAGCCGGCCTCGAAGGGGAAGCTTTCAGGGGTTGCATCTCCGGTGACGGACGATGCGACATACAGGTCAGCTCCGGCGGCCATGGCTTTCTGGGCGAAGTTTTCGATGCGTTTCCAGTCGCGGGCCTTGAGCTTTGCCGGCTCATAGACTGAAATCAGCACGGCGTCGTCGCTGTAGAGTATGTTAGGGGTGATGTCGTTGCCGTAAGCATCCTGTATTATGAAGTCTGAGTACTGCCCGGCCTGACCGGTCATCTCAGTCACTGTCTCCACATAGGTCCAGGTAGAGTCCGGCAGGTTCTCGAGGGTGAAGCTCTTCTGCTGCCCGTCCTTGGTGTAGATGAAGGTGGTCTCGAAAGATGTGTTGTCGTCTTCGGTTGAAATGTATGAGCCTATTTTGTAAGGGGTGAACTCATATATCGGCACATAGCGGTAGGAATGGATCCAGAGGGCGACTGCCACCAGGAAGAACAGCCCCGCGAAAGACCATTCGACGGCCGGGTGGGCGATGGGGGTTATCTTGTTTCGCTGGAAATAGAGCAGGGCTATGCAGGGCAGCAGTATCAGATTCTTGAAGAAGGTCTGCCAGTTGGTGAGGTGGACCGCTTCGCCGAAGCAGCCGCAGTCGCTGATGGGGTTGAACAGGGCCAGATACAGGGTCAGCAGGGTGAAGAAGCAGGTCATGTAGAAGCCTATGGCTGAGAACAGCTTCATCCTGACGGAAAGCAGGATGCACATGCCGACCGTGAACTCGCAGATGGCCAGCAGCATGCCCGCATAAAGGGCGGTGCCGGAGAGGAAGTTCAGATGCAGCGCTGCGAAATATTCCTTGAATATCAGGGAAGTGCCGACAGGGGACAGAAGCTTTACCAGACCGGAAAAGATGAAGGTCAGGCCGAAGATCAGCCGGCAGAGAGCTCTTGGTAATCTCATTTGATCCTTTGCGAAATTATATGTTTGAGATCGTCGAAAATGGTCTGGGCCGGGAGAATCTCCCCGTCGGCGTCAGCGCAGTCGATGCGGATGAAGTCGCTGTCGAGTTCGCACTGGCGAAGGTATATCTTGCGGACATTTTTCTGGAACTCGATGCTGGACTCGTGGATGTCGCTCTTGCCTTCCAGATAGTCGCGGTCGCTGCCGCTGCGGTTGTGCCTGAGCTGCTTGTCGACGAAGTTTATGGGCACGTCGAGGAATATGTTGAAGTCTGGCTTCGGAATGCCGGATACAGTGTATTCATAATTGAATATCCACTCCCTGAGCTGGTCTGACTGCTCGCCGTCGGGCAGCTTGGCGCACTGGAAAGCTATGTTGGAATAGACATATCTGTCGAGGATCACGCAATAGCCTTCGTCGAGCCATTCCCTGATGGTCGGGGCGGCGTCTATGCGGTCGAGGGAGTATAACAGGGCCACGAGCTGAGGATGCACGGCGTCGTTGCCGCCGAAGTCGCCGCGGAGGAACCTTGCGATAAGGTCTCCGTAGATGGGGGCTTCATATCTGGGAAAATGGAGGAATCTTGTCTTCTGGCCGGCCGCCTGAAGATACGCGTCGAGCATTTTGACCTGCGTAGATTTGCCGGCTCCGTCCAGCCCTTCGAGCACTATAAGCATAATTATGTATATATTTGTGGTATGCACAAATATACTAACATAATAGGAATCATTAACCTGAATGACGATTCATTTTATCGACACAGCAGGGTTGACAATGTTGAGAATTTCCATGCCAGGGCGGCTTCGATGTTCGAAGACGGCGCTGACATGATAGATATCGGGGCGTGCAGCTCCCGGCCGGGCAGCGTGTACCCCGGCGAGGCTGCCGAATGGAAGCGTCTGGAATGGGCTCTCGAAGATGTGGCGTCGAGCTTTGCCGGGCGTATCTTCTCCGTCGATACCTTCTCGTCCGAGATAGTAAGGCGTGTCTACGACCGCATCGGCCCTTTCATGGTGAACGACATCACTGCCGGCGAGGCGGACAGCCGCATGCTGGCTACCGTCGCCGAGCTCGGGCTGCCCTACATCGCCATGCACAGCAGGGGCAACGGTCAGACCATGGATTCCATGTGCGATTACAAAGATGTCGTTTCTGACGTCAAGGATTATTTCAGGGACTTCAGCCGCAAGGCGGAAGATGCCGGGGTGACCGACTGGATACTCGACCCTGGCTTCGGTTTCGCAAAGACCGCCGCGCAGAATCTCGAGATGCTGGCCAGGCTGCATGAGTTCATGGACCTGGGCAGGCCTGTCCTGGTCGGAATATCTCGCAAGAGAATGGTGTGGGAGCCGCTCGGGCTTACTCCCGAGACCTGTCTGGACGTGAACCTCGCT
>JAFYZI010000200.1 GCA_017548725.1 Bacteroidales bacterium | reverse complement strand
GAGAGATAAGGATCAGCAGGGCCGCCACGATAGACAGCAGGATGATCTGAGTCCTTACGCCCTGGGATGATGTGTGCATTTTGATGAACGGCTTCAGATAGTACCTCAACTGCAAGCCCTGTGCTTCAAACTCCTCAATATGCTGGTGGACCTCCTGCATCTTCCGGATGGCATCTGTGAGAGTTGCCGGGTCCACACCGGCAGCAAGCTTAACATATCCTTTGTAGCGGTCGTTGCCCATCCAGTTGGTTGTACTCCACTCGCTATAGGTAGCCATCGACAATAGGATGTCATAATCCAGGCTTCCGTTTTTCGGGAAATCCTCGAAGACACCTTCGATGGTCGCCTTGAAATCCAGCTGGTCTTCATTGGCAATCTGAAGGCCGAGGACGCTGCTGATGTCATCCTTCGACGATTTGAGGAGCTTTTCCGCGAAACTGCGGCTCACCATCACCGAGCCCCATTTTCCAAGCGCTTTTGTCGGGTCGCCTGCCAAAATCGGGCGATCGAAAACCGTGAAGAAGCAGGTGTCTGCACAAACCAGCGTTGCTTTCAGTTTATTTCCATCCTCGTCCTGATAAGTGTCGCCGTTGAAAATAAAGGTGGTACGAGTCCCTGCTTCTACGCCAGGCACTTCCTCCATAAAGCCTACCGCAACAGCACCGCTCACTTGGTCATAATCGTTCTCATCTCCGTTCTGCGAATACCAGGTATAGATAGAATACACCCGGTCGATGTCCTTGTAGAAGCTGTCGTAGGACAGTTCAAAGAACACCTTGGCTATGAGCACAATGCCCACGGCCAGTCCCACCCCTAGGGAGAGTACCTTGATCAGGATATCGTTTTTAGATTTCACTACAATTCGTTCTTCACGTCTGAGACAATCTGGCCGTCGAAGAGGTCGATGGTGCGCTGGGCGCAGGCGGCGTCTTTTTGAGAGTGGGTTACCATTACGATGGTCGTGCCTTCGGCGTTAAGTTCCTTCAGCAGGTCCATCACCTCCTTGCCGTTCTTAGAGTCGAGGTTACCGGTCGGCTCGTCGGCCAGGATCAGCTTCGGGCCGGCCACCACGGCACGGGCGATTGCCACCCTCTGCTGCTGACCTCCGGAGAGCTGCTGCGGGAAGTGGTTGGCACGGTGGCTGATGGCCATGCGCTTCATGATGTCTGTGACTTTCTGCTTGCGCTCGGCAGCGCTGATGTTCAGATAACGCAGCGGCAGCTCGATGTTCTCATATACGTTCAGCTCGTCGATCAGGTTGAAGCTTTGGAAGACGAAGCCGATGTTGCCTTTGCGGAATTTGGTGCGCTCCTTCTCCTTCAGGCCGCCCACCTCAGTGTCCAGCAGCTTGTAGCTGCCGCTGGTGGGGTTGTCAAGCAGGCCGAGAATGTTAAGAAGGGTTGACTTGCCGCAGCCCGACGGGCCCATGATGGCGACGAACTCGCCGTCTTTGATTTCGAAGCTGACATTGTTCAGCGCAGTGGTCTCGATTTCTTCCGTGCGGAAGATTTTGCAAAGATTGCTAACAGTAATCATAGTGTATTGTATTTAAAATTGATTATTCTTTCTTCAACGCTTCTGCCGGGTTGGTCCGGGCAGTCTTGACGCTCTGGTAGAGGACGGAGATGGCGGCGATGATGACCACCACCAGGCCGGCCAGAGCAAATATCCACCAGTACAGGGCAATGCGGTGGCCATAGCCGGAGAGCCAGTGGTTCATGAAGAACCATGCCACCGGGACGGCAATCACAAAAGCTATCCCCACCATCTTCATGAACGACAGCACCAGTTCCCTCAGCACACCGGAATACTCGGCTCCGAACACCTTCTTCACCGATACGCTCTGGATCTCCTGCTGCATGTAGTAGGAACTCATGGCAAACAGGCCGAGGGCGCTCACGAGGATTGACAGCAAGGAGAAGATCATGACTATCTTGAGCACCCTGCTCTCGTCTGCGAAGCCTTCTTTGATCATTTCCTCGATGTATTGCCCGTCGAACATCCTGCCAGGGAAAACCTCCCCCGCAATGGCTTCTATCTGCTTGCGGGCAGTTGCGTGGTCACCGTTGGTTTTGACTACCAGTACCCAGGGGAAATTGTCGTCCGGACTTTCTTTCCAGTTGTAAATCATCGCCGCGCTCTGCGCAGACTCAAGCGGACGAATCTTGAAATCATAGTAAACACCGCCGATGAGGAAAGTTCCGTCATAAGTCGACACGTATTCCGTTACCGATTCATCAATGCCTATCTGCTTGAAGGCGTATTCGTTGAGCCACCAGGCGCGTTGGTGATTGTCTTGTTTCTCTCTCAATCCCAGAATCTGGAAATAATTGTCATCACCCTGGATCTGCTGGAACGACACCCAGTTTCCTTCGTTCACTTCCATTGTCAGGTTATTGGTGCCTCCAAGCGGAATACCGTTGCCCTGACCGACTTCATCTACGCAAGATTCAGCTCTCAGGCGGTCCAGCAGAGGGCTCAGATCGCCGCTTGTTCCAAACTCGTTATTGACGACAAGTATGTCTTTTGTATTGTATCCCAGATCGGCGCTGATCATGTGCCGGATCTGAAGGGCCATAGTCAGGGCGCTCACCAGCATAACTACAGTAACCACATTCTGCAGGATGATGATGACTTTGCTATATACAGTTTTTGTCCTGCGACGGTATGTTCCCCGAACGATCTCGATAGGCTGGGCCTGCTGGATTAGCACGGCCGGGACGATGCCGGCCAGGATTCCCAGCACGACGACAAAGCCCAGGGCAAGCAGCACATTCACGGGCGTAATGGCCTTGAAAATAGAGACCGGATATGACAGCAGCCTGGAAGCCGACGGCGCCAGCGCCTCTGCCAGCAAGATGGCCAGCAGCATGGAGATGCCGCAGATAATGGTACTCTCGGCGATGACCTTGAGGAATATGCCCCTTTTATCGGCACCCACAAGACGTCTGGTTGCCATCTCCTTGGCGCGGAAGCCCGTGAGAGCAGTGGTCATATTGATATAATTCAGCACGGCGAAAGCCAGCAGCAACAGACACATTGCCAACAACAGATTGACGAAGTCACGGTTGCCAAAATTGATTGTTCCCGTCCAGTCGTAATTCCCATCTTTCAGGAAATACACTTCCCTCAGCGGGATGATGCGGACTTGGTCGCAATTGCTCTTGTAGAACCAAAAATTATCTTCCAACCAGTTAAGAATGTCATCATGCCTTGCATTAATGTCAGCCTCGGGATATGTCATGACAAAGCATATACCAGCTGCGGCATTATTCATATGCTCGTCGTGGGAGGGGTTTGTTTTCGGCATCAACTCTCCGCGTACCAGCACATCCGGCGCCTCGAGGACTGAGTTGCCGAAGTCTTCATACACACCGCAAATGGTCAGCTGAACACCCTCGGGACCGCCTACATCCGCCATTGTGATAATCTGGCCGACAGGGTCTTTATCTCTGAAATGCGCATTTGCAAACTCGTGGCTAACCATGCATCGGTCCCACGAAACAGCCCAGTCAGCTTTGTTACCCTCAATCAGGTCATAGCTGAAAATGTCGAAGAATGTGCTGTCGGCAGACATTGTACTGCCGTATACATCTTCGTCCATTATTATATAACGGGCGGCTTCTGACATCTTTGCTACGCAACATGCTTTTTCGATCTCAGGGAAATTATTCTTCAGATGCTTGTCGAGCCAGTAGCCCATATTGATATGGATTTCGTTGGCAATAACATAAATCCTGTCTTCGTTCTCCTGGAATGAATCAGTAGAGAGCTGCCGCTGGACGTACACCGCCAGCAGCAGCACGAATGCCATTGAGACCGTCAGACCCACGAGGTTTATCGCCCCGTACAGTTTATTCTTCCTTAAAAAGTTCCAAAAGCTCTTCATTTGTTAAAATACTAACACGTCGCTGTCGCCATAAGTTTCATATCCTGAGGTGATGACCTTCTCTCCGGGTTCCAGACCTTCCAGCACCTCGTAGTACTGAGGGTTCTGTCGGCCGATGCGGATTTCGCGCTTGACAGCCTTCGTGCCCTCCTTGTTGACCACATATATCCACTTGCCGCCGGTCTTCTGGTAGAAGGTGCCGCGGGGGATGATTACCGCCTCTTCGGGCTGGCCCAGCTGGAGGTTCAGGTAGTAAGTCTGGCCGGCGCGGATGTTGTCGGGCTGCTGGCCCTCGAACTTGAAGTCAGCCTGGAATTTGCCGTCGCGCACCTCGGGATATACCTTGCGGATGCTGGTGGCGTATGTCTCGCCCTGGCGCTCGAAGGTCGCCTCTAGGCCCGCCACAACGCGGTCGATGTAATGCTCGTCGATCTGAGCCTCCACTTTATATGTACCCACCGAATTGACCTGGCCGATCTTTGCACCGCTGATAATGCTCTGGCCCAGCACTACGTCCAGCAGGCCCAGCTCACCGTCGATGGGCGCCTTGATAATAAGGTTGTTCTTGCGCTTGCGGATCATCTGCATGTTCAGCAGCATATTGTCGAGGCTCTCCTCCATACGGTCGATCTGCGTGCCGCGGTAGAGGCTGTCCTGCTTGCTGCGCTCGCGGATAAGGTCATATTTCTGCTTTGCCAGCTGGTAGTCTTCCTCAGCCTTCAGGTATTCCTCCTTTGCAATGAGCTTGTCCTCGTAGAGAGCCTTCTGCTGCTCGTAGGCGCGTTTGAGGCGGTCCACCTGGATGCCGTACTCCAGCTCGTTCTGGCGGACGTCCAGCTTCTGCTGCTCCATCTGGATCTGGGTGTTGCGCAGGATGTTCTCCTTCTCTGCCAGCTCGGCCTCCGAATTCAGGATCGAAAGGTCGAGATTGTCGTTGCTCAGCACCAGGATGGGGTCGCCGGCCTTGACGGGAGAGCCCTCCTCGATGAGGATCTTCTCCACGATGCCGCCTTCCTGCGGGCTGAGCTGCACCGTAGTCATCGGCTGCACGCGGCCGCTGATGCGGATATAGTCGTTGAACTCACCCATGACGGCTGTGCTGACAGAGATGCTGTCCTTGTCCACCCGCAGGGTCTTGTTGTTCGGCCTTGCTATCAGATATACCACGAACGCCAGCAGCAGAGCTCCCAGCCACCACGGCAGCGCCTTCTTAGTAAACGCCACCCTCCAACCTTTCTTCTTTTCAATAATCCTGTCCATATACGTAGTATTTCTTTCTGTCATCCTGAGAGCCTGCCCTGAACTTGCCGAAGGGCCAAAGGCCGGAGGATTTATCTTCTTTGCTTTGCCCCAAACACAAGCACCCACCGTGCCACACGCAGCAACACTCTGACTTGCAGCCAGTTGCGCCCCACCGCCCCGCCGCCGGAGTGTAAAGTTTTACATGTGCACTTTACACTTTCTTTACACTTTCCACCTGCGGCCTTACAGCGGCCTGGGACTCAAGTGCTGTCGCCGTCCCGATTTTTGGGACGGCGACAGCGAAAATGGGGTT
>JAFYZI010000199.1 GCA_017548725.1 Bacteroidales bacterium | reverse complement strand
GACGACCGGCACGCATCTTGGCGATCTCCATGAAATGGTTCATACCGATAGCCCAGAAGAATGACAGACGCGGAGCGAAAGCGTCGACCTCGATGCCGGCCTTGATACCTGTGCGGAGGTACTCCAGACCGTCGGCGAGGGTGTAAGCCATCTCGATGTCGTTGGTGGCGCCGGCCTCCTGCATGTGGTAGCCGGAGATTGAGATCGAGTTGAACTTGGGCATGTTCTGAGACGTATAGGCGAAGATGTCGCCGATGATACGCATTGAGAACTCAGGCGGATAGATGTAGGTGTTGCGGACCATGAACTCCTTGAGGATGTCGTTCTGGATGGTTCCGGCCATCTCTTCGAGCTTTGCACCCTGCTCCAGACCTGCCACGATGTAGAAGGCCATGATGGGAAGCACGGCGCCGTTCATTGTCATTGACACTGACATCTTGTTGAGAGGGATCTGGTCGAAGAGGACCTTCATATCCTCTACAGAGCAGATGCTCACACCGGCTTTACCTACGTCACCGACTACACGGGGGTGATCGGCGTCATAGCCGCGGTGGGTTGCGAGGTCGAAGGCCACTGACAGACCTTTCTGGCCTGATGCGAGGTTACGGCGATAGAATGCATTGGACTCTTCTGCCGTAGAGAAGCCTGCATACTGACGGATGGTCCAGGGACGCATCACGTACATTGTTGAATAAGGGCCGCGGAGATACGGGGCGATACCTGCAGCGTAGTTCAGGTGCTCCATACCTTCGAGATCCTTTGCAGTATAGAGAGACTTGACGTCTATGTTTTCAGGGGTGTGCCAGAGCTCCTGTGCAGCATCGCACGAGCAGGCAGGGGCAGCGTTGAACCCCTTGAGATCTTTGATATCTGTAAAAGTAGGTTTCATCTGCTGATTTTTTTAAAGTTCTTTAATACCCATTGCTGCCTGATATTCCTTGAGGGTCTCAAGGACATTGCATCTGACATGTATATATTTATCGATACCCTTGGCTTCGAGCTCGGGACGGCACTCAGGATCGCCGGCCACAACTACGATGGCCTTGTCGCCGATGAGCTCCTTGATCTTCGGAACTGCCTCGGCATATTCGTCGTCAGCCGAGCAGGCGACAACGATGTCGGCCTTGGCTGCCAGAGCGGCCTCGACACCCTCTTCGATTGAAGAGAAGCGGTTGTTGTCGACAACCTTGAAGCCGGCCACTGCAAAGAAGTTGCAGCTGAACTGGGCGCGGGCGCGGCACATTGCCAGGTTGCCGAAGGTGAGCATGAAGGCCTGGGGCTGCTTGCCGCTGCGGTCTGTGGCAAGGCGGAGAGCCTCAAAAGCCTGGGCGCCGCGGTAAGGACGCAGCGGCTCGGCCACTTGCTTGTCTTCGCATTTCTTGCCGCAGCAGCCTGACGGCTCTGCATAGCGGGTGACGATCTCTTTGGTGATCTCGTCTGAAGCCTTCTCGAGGAAGTTAGGATACTGGTTGGTACCGAGGATGGTGTCGCGGCGCTTAGCGATAGCCTGGTCTTTCTTGTCGGAAACGGCCTTCACTGCAGCCTGGACGGCACCGGCCTTGAAAGCCTCTACGTATCCGCCCTTCTCGTCTACTGACTTGAAGATATCCCATGCTGCAAGAGCGATAGACTTGGTGAGAGTCTCGATGTAGTAGCTGCCTGCACCGGGGTCTTCCACCTTGTCGAAGTGAGCTTCTTCCTTGAGGATGGACTGGGTGTTGCGGGCGATACGGTTTGAGAACTCGTTGGCCTCGCGGAACGCATGGTCGAACGGAAGCACCTCGATAGAGTCGACGCCTGCGAGGGCGGCGCTCATGGCCTCGGTGGTGCCGCGGAGCATATTCACGTACGCGTCGTAAACAGTCTGGTTCCAGGTGCTGGTCACTGCGTGAACCTTGATCTTCATTGCATCGAGGTCTTCAACTCCATAGGCCTTCACGATATTGGCCCAGAGCATGCGGGCAGCACGGAACTTGGCGATCTCGAAGAAGTAGTTGCCGCTGATGGCGAAGGTGAACTTGATGCGCTTTGCGACCTCGGCTGCATCGAGACCCCTGTCGGTAAGGGCAGTCATGTACTCGCTGCCGATGGCCATGCCGTAGCCGAGCTCCTGGCTGATGCTGCTGCCGGCTGCGTTGAAATCGAAAGCCTTGACGGCCACTACGCGGATGTTGGGATACTCGGCGACAGCCTTGATGCAATCTGCGAGCTTGTCATAAGCATCGTCGCAGAAATGACCTTTGACTGTCAACGAGTGCAGAGGGCTGAAATCGAAACTTGCGCGGATCTGATCCTTTGCTACGCCCATAGACTCGGCAACCTTGAGGAAGCTGTCGATGACGCCGCGGGTCTTGCCCGGGCAGCAACCCTTGAAGTTGACCTCGACTGCTTGGAGCAGGAAGTCTTTCAGCAGGACTGACATCTCCTTCTCGTCCAAACTCTTGTGACGAAGCTCGAAGCCGATGGAGTTGGCACCCTTCATCAGGGCGTCCAGAGCCAGCTTGTTGGCCTGCTCAAGATCCTTGCATGCGCAGAAATCCTGGCGTATCAGCCATTCATTTGATTTTTTGGTACCCCTCACGAACGGGAACTGGCCCGGCTGGGTATCCATGAACTTGATGTCGGCGAGGTTCTCGGCGCGGTAGTAGGGCCGCACGTTGAAACCCTCGATGGTCTTCCAGACAAGCTTCTTGTCATAGTCGGCCCCTTTCAAGTCTTTGTTAATCACCTCCTCCCACTGCTCCGTGGTGACGGGCGGGAATTCGGCAAAAAGTTTTTCTGACATAATTAGCTAAAAATATTATTTGTTGTTGTTTTTGCGAATCTGCTAATATAATCAATTTCCGTTATAAATCATCCAAATAGGCCACCTTTTCGGGGTGAAGTCCGCATATAGGCATGCTCTTGTATATGCGCTGCATCCTTTTCATGTCTTCATGGGCGTCGTCAGTGAGCTCGAACTTCTCTCCGCGGGAGATGCGTTTGTGCTTCCAGTCGATATAGCCCAGATATACGGGGACGTTTGCCTTCTTCGCGATGTAGTGGAAACCTGTACGCCACTCCTTCACCGGAGCCCTCGTCCCTTCCGGAGCCATGCCGTAATGGCACACCTCGCTGTTGTTGAAGAGGTTGATGATCTGGATCATGACATTCACCTTGCTGGTCAGGGGCACCCCTCCCATCCTGCGGATTATGCCTTTGATGGGAAAAACAAAGAATTTCTCCTTCACCAGGATGGTGATCTTGTTCCCTATTGCAGTGTAGTAAAGATATGAGATGGGCAGATCCCACACAGTGGTGTGGGGCACTCCAAGAATGAGTGCTTTTTTCTCCGGAACCGCCGGAGTCACTGCCGTCCACCCGAGAATCTTCTCAAAAATGAATTTGGCTGTTTTCTGTTTCATTCCTACTGGGCTTCTTCCGTATTGTCGATGTCGCTGCGGAGGTTCTCGCGGATGAAATCCAGACGGACGCTGTCGTTCTCACCCATGTAGAATTCAAGCAGGTCGGCAACATTGTCCTCCTTGGTGAGATGCACGGTCTCGAGCTTAATGTCGTCCCCTATGAAACCCTTGAATTCGTCCGGAGAGATCTCGCCCAGACCTTTGAAACGGGTCACCTGGGCGTTCCTGCCGAGCTTCTTCGTGGCTGCTTCCTTCTCCGAAGAGCTGTAGCAGTAGATGTTGTGGGCTTTGTCGGCAACCCTGAACAGAGGGGTCTGCAGGATGTAGACATGGCCCTGGCGCACCAGCTCGGGATAGAACTTGAGGAAGAATGTAAGCAGCAGAAGACGGATGTGCATGCCGTCCATATCGGCATCGGTCGCAATCACCACGTAATTGTAGCGGAGATTGTTGATGTCTTCGTCTATGTTGAGAGCTGCCTGCAGCAGCGCGAGTTCTTCGTTCTCGTAGACATCTTTCTTGGAAGCCTTGTAGCTGTTCAGAGGCTTTCCCTTGAGGCTGAAGACCGCCTGGTTGACGGTGTTGCGGATCTTCTTGATGGAGCCGGAAGCTGAGTCTCCCTCTGTGAGGAAGATCATGGAACGGGCGGCCTCCTCCCCTTTGTCGGTGAAGTGGACCTTGCAGTCGCTGAGCTTCTTGTTGTTGAGGGAAGCCTTCTTGATGCGCTCCTTGGCCTCCTTGCGGATGCCCTGGATGGCCTTGCGCTCCTTCTCGGAAGCCAGGATCTTCTGCAGCAGGATGTCGGCGGTGGCGGGATGGATGTGAAGGTAGTTGTCGAGCTCCTTGCTGATGAAGTCGCCCACGAACTTCTGGATGGTCGGACCGTCCTTCGACATGTTCTTGCTGCCGAGCTGCACCTTGGTCTGGGCCTCGAACTCGGGTTCCTGAACGCGGATGCTGATAGCGCCTATGATGGACTGGCGGGTGTCGGCCGGGGTGAAGTCTTTCTTGTAGAACTCTTTCAGCGTCTTGCCGAGAGCCTCCTTGAAGGCTGCCAGGTGGGTGCCTCCGAGGATGGTGTTCTGGCCGTTCACGAACGAATAGATGTTCTCGCCGTACTTGAGGCCGTGGGTAATCACCACCTCGATGTCCTGGCCGCGCAGATATATCGGATCGTAGAGCGGCTGCTCGTCGAGATTGTCGTTCAGCAGGTCGAGCAGTCCGTTCTCAGACTTGAAGACTTCCTTGTTGAACACCAGTTGCAGCCCTACGTTCAGATAAGCGTAGTTCTTGAACATGGTCACAAGGAAATCTGTCTGGAAGGCATAGCCCGGGAAGATCTCGTCGTCGGGAATGAAGCTCACCATGGTGCCGTTCTTCTCGGTGGTGTCGGTCTCCTCGCTGTGCTGCAGCTTGCCGCGCTCGAAGACAGCCTTCATCGTGCGGCCGTTGCGGAAGGCCTGCACCGTGAAGCTGCTGGAAAGAGCATTGACGGCCTTCAGACCCACGCCGTTCAGACCTACCGACTTCTTGAAGACGGCAGTGTCGAACTTGGCGCCGGTATTCAGCTTGCTCACCGCGTCGACCACCGACTCCAGCGGAATGCCTCGGCCGTAGTCGCGCACAGTCAGGCAGTTGTCCTCCAGAGTGATGTCGATACGCTTGCCGAAGCCCATCGCAAACTCGTCGATAGAGTTGTCGATGACCTCCTTGGCGAGGACATAGATACCGTCGGTAGGATCTTTGCCGTCTCCCCTGCGCCCGATATACATCGAGAGCCTGCGGCGGATGTGCTCCAGTCCGTCCAGGGTGACGACTTTGTCTTTGGTATAATCGTCTTCCAGCTGCTGCTTAAGTAGATCTTCTGCCATGGTGATTTTTTGCGACGCAAATTTAACCAAATAAATCGATTGTCGCGAAGCCCGTCACGGCCCAGTTATTAACAGAAGGCCACAGGTTATCAACGTCAAGTTTTTAACCCAATAACTTCGGGAGCACAATGACGAATGCGGCTCCGCCGAGGTTTGAGGTGCGGTAGAAGATGCGGCCGGCGCTCTGCTCCACGATGCTGCGCGTGATGGCCAGTCCGAGGCCTGTGCCGGACGACTTGGTGGTGAAATTCGGCTTGAACAGCTTGCTGCGGTTTTCAGGGCTGACGCCGGGGCCGTTGTCCTCTATGGAAACTGAGTACTCCCCTTTGTCGGCCTCATCCACGCGTATGAGCACCTTGCCGCCGGGAGTCTGCTCCACAGCCTGAACCGCGTTGGAGATAAGGTTCACGAAGGCCCTGATTATCTGTTTCTTGCGCACTCGCACCAGAGGCTGTTCCACGTTGCAGCAGTATGATACCGAAACGTCGTCACGACCGCCGAAGAGAACCACCTGCTCGCTCAGCAGCTCGTCGAGATTCTCGACGGTCTCATCCTCGCTGTAGAACTTAGAGAACTGCGAGAACTCGTTGGCAGTCTCGCTGAGGATGTCGATCTGCTCCAGCAGAGAATGGCTCAGCTCCTCGAAACGGTCTTCCCAGCCCGGGACGTTCTGCTTCTTGAGGCGCATCATGTGCTGGATGCTCAGCCTCATCGGCGTCAGAGGATTCTTGATCTCATGGGCGATCTGGCGGGCCATCTCCTTCCATGCCTGCTCCCTCTCCGTCTCAGCCAGCCGCCTGGTGCTCTCCTCCAGGTCGTCGACCATCTTGTTGTAGGCCTGCACAAGCACGCCCAGCTCGTCGCGGGTGTCGCGGTAGTTGATATGCTCCTTCTGCAGTCCATCCACAGTCAGGGACTCCATCTTGCCCTTGATCTCAGTCAGAGGCCTTGAGATGGAATTGGCGAACACAAGACCGATGATCAGGCCGGCCAGCAGGATCAGCAGATAGATATTCACAATGGTAGCCACAGTCTGCAGCGCATCGGCCTGCAGCTCGGAGCTCGTGGAGATGTAAGGTATGTTGGCCACTGCCACCAGAGAGCCGTCCACATTGAACAGCGGGGCGTAGATAGAGAGGTACTTGTTGCCGGCGATTACCTCCTCCGCGATGTAGCGGCTTGCATCCTTCTTGACTATATTGTAAAATGCGTCATGGTTCATGCGGGAACCCATGATGAACTGCTCGAACAGTTCAGGCTTGGTCGACCGGATGAGCGAGCCGTGGGTGTCATACAGGTTCACGTCGCTCTGCGTGTTGACAGCGACCCTCTTCATTGCCTCGTACAGCTGGCCTATGTTCAAGTCGTTGTAGCGCAGGGTGTACTGGCAGAACTCGGAAAGGGTCGCCTGCACGATAGTCATCTTACTCTCCATCTGCTCCTCGTTGCTGGCCCTGGTGCGGCTCAGAGTGTAGAAGATGGTGCCGACGCCCACACAGATAAGGGCAGTGGCCAGCGATATGACGATCAGGAAAGTGATTTTCCTCTTGAATGAATGAGCAGGCAGGTTCAGCAGCGAGCGGCGCCTCATGCCGTGGGTGCCTACCATGTTCACTATGAAGAACAGCAGCAGCAGATAAGACAGCGACACGAGGAACGAATACTCGGGAATGACTGCCCTGGATATCACTATCACCTCGTCATCTGAAAGCTTATTGACGAAATGCAGATATCCGTCGCTATGAGTGACACGATATCCGACGCCGATGTCGGAATACGAGTTGCGCGCCGGGTAGTTGAAGTCTCCGGAAGAAGAGACCAGCCTGCCGGAAGCATACTTGGCATAAGAGTACTGCTCAGGGATCGACGAGCGCACGTTGTCGGTGGTCATCATGCCTTCCGGGTAGACGAACGTGCCGCTCTGGGACTTGCGCACTATCTCGATATACAGCCGTGCGGTCTGGTAGGTCTGGTAGTTCATGTATGTGAACACTCCAACATAGACCGTCTCGCCGTAATAGTTGTTCATATAGAAGAAGCGCGAGGTCGGCGCCAGCTGCACGCCGTAGCGGCTGATCTCGTCGCTGTAGAAATCATAGCAGTCCACCACCTGGGTATACTGGTCGATCAGCAACTTGCTGTTTGTCTCGCAGGTAGTCACCGCAATGTCGTACTTCTGGCTGAAGTTGCTGTAGAGGTAGCGTTCGAGTATTCTGTTGCGGATGACGTCGGTGCCGCCGTCAGGCCAGTAGCTGAGCATGCCGATGAGCTGGTCGGAAGCGATCGGGTTCTCGATCTCGCGCAGCTGGATTTCCAGCGACAGGTCGCGCTCCACTGCCATCCTGTTGGTACGCACCAGGTTGGTCCTTATCTCCTTGTCCTTTCCGAAGATGGAAACCGCGGTGGCGGTATATATGGCAGCTATTGCAGAATAGATCAGGATGCCCTTCAGCGAGGTTATCTTGAAGCGGTCCTGCTTGTCCCACACCACCAGCGTCACCTGTATCATGAACAGCAGAGACAGGAACAGCAGCGCATACATGAAATAGCTCAGGATGGAATAAGCCGACAGCTCGGTGATCCTGTACAGGGCCAGCACGATGCTTGAGTTGAGTATCAGCGACCTCAACGTGAAATGGATGTAGAGCACCACCAGCACTACCGCCACGGTAAGGACTCCCCCTACTATGTGCCTTTTCACCACGCTCATGGTGAGGATCTTCCTGTAGAGCGTCTTCCTGATGATGAATGCGGCCAGTATCGCAAGCACTATGTACAGATGGCTGGCCAGCATGGCTGCAAACGAATTGAACCAGCCAGTGTCGGCATAGAGCAGCGGAGAGAATATCTTCGCGTCGGTGTCCACATGGCGGAACAGCACATTGGCGTACAGCAGCGTAACAGTCAGCACGCCCAGCGTCACGAAGAAAGACGTCTTGCTGCGCTTGCTGAAATGGTAGAAAAACACCGCCAGCAGGATGAGGGCCAGCGATATGAAGCGCAGGCTGTAATCGCGGTACATCACCGTCGAAGCCGAGGCCGGCACGATGGAGAAAAGCGGCCTGCCGTCACTGCCGCGGACGAACACTCCGTTGTTCTCATCGAGAGTCGAAGAGGTGAAACCCTTGTTCATGCCGAGCGAAGGGTTCATCTTGCTCACGATGGTCATGTTGTCGGAGGGGTACTCGTCCTTGATGCGTATGCCGGTGATAATCTT
>JAFYZI010000198.1 GCA_017548725.1 Bacteroidales bacterium | reverse complement strand
CGCCGGCATCGTGTCGTACTCCCTTCAGCAGTACCGGGAGGCCATCGACGCTTTCTCTTCAGTGGTCAGTGCCGAGGACACGATAGGCCAGAGCGCATATTACTACAGCGCCAACAGCTACCTTCAGGTCAAGAACAAACTGTCTGCTCTCGACTGCTTCAAGAAGGCGGCGGAGTGCGATTTCGACCAGACAGTGAAGGAAGACGCCATGTTCAATTTCGCGAAGCTGTCGTTTGATGTCAACAAGGATATCTCCCAGTTCGAGAATTACGTGGCCAGCTATCCGAACAGCGGCAAGGACGATGTGATTAACACCTACATGTCCGTGGCGTTCCTTCAGGACAACGACTACACCTCGGCCATCGAAGTGATGGAGAAGATCAAGAATCCTTCGGCCGAAGTTTCCGCCAACCTGCAGAAGGCCCAGCTCTACAAGGCCCTCCAGCTCGTCAGCGGCGGAGCCTACCGCAGCGCTATGGATCTGCTGCGCAGCGCTGCCGCCAACAATTCGGACGCTACCATAACCCGCCTTGCCAATTACTATCTGACCCAGTGCAGCTATGCGACCGGCAACTACGATGATGCGATCGGCATCGGCCGCCTGCTGGTGTCAGACCCCGTCTTCAGGACATACGACGAATATGATCTGCTGCAGCTGACTCTCGGCTATGCGTATTTCAACTCCCGCAACTTCGACACTGCGCAGCCGTATTTCATGTCGTTCCTTGAGAGCGGCAGTGCTGCCGGCAATCTCCAGAGGGACGCCACCGTCCGTCTGGCCGACACTTATCTGATCCAGAAAGACTACCCCAGGGCCTCGGCTGAATATGCCAAGGTCTACAACAGATATTCCGACGACGACATCTACGCCAACTACCAGGGAGCTCTGGTTTACGGGCTGATGGACGACTACAACAACAAGATAGCGCTCCTGTCGGATGCTGTGACGAAACATCCTTTCGCACGGCTCTACCCTCAGGCCATGTATGAGCTGGGCCGCACCTATGTGCAGCGCAACAACTCCGCCGAGGCTACCAAATGCTTCGAGGCGCTGCTCTCTTCGCGAGACAGCACGTTCTACTCGCGCAGCTTGCTGGAGCTGGCCATGATTTGCAGCAACAGCGGCGACCGCACAAAAGCCATAAACTACTACAAGCGCATCGTCAGCGACACCCCGGATGCAGACGAAGTGAAGGATGCCCTGGCCGGCCTGGAAAGCCTCTATCAGCTCACCGGCAGGCCGCAGGAATACCTCGCATATCTGGATAATCTGGGCATGTCCAACATAAAGACGGCTGGCGAGAAGGAGCAGATGATTTTCAATGCCGCTGAGCAGGTCTACCTCTCCGGCAACCGTTCGTCAGCAGTGAAGTCGCTGCAGTCCTTCCTGAACCAGTATCCCAACGGCGCCAGGGCCGCACAGGCCTGGTTCTACCTTGCCGAGACTTATAAGGCCATGGGCCGCAACGAGTCTGCTGCAGAGGCATATCTGGAGTGCATGAGCAAGGAGAAAGGCGACTATTCCGAGGCTGCGACCCGCAATTACGCTGACATCTGCTACAATCTCGGCAATTACAACAAGGCTCTGGAAGCCTACGAGACCTTGAAAGCCATTGCTACCAACGACGTCATGCGCAATGCCGCAAGGGTGGGAGAGATGATGTCCAACTACAACAGCAGGCAATACTACAAGTCTCTCCGCAATGCGCAGGAGCTCTCCGGCGACAGTTCTCTCGACGACGCCACCCGCCGCAAGGCCGACTTCATAGCCGCCAAGTCCTATATAGTCCTCGGCGACAGGACGGCAGCCAAGGAGCTGCTCACAAAGCTCTCTGAAGACTGCAGCGATGCCGTAGGCGCCGAGTGCGCTTACATCCTGATTCAGGACCTCTACAACGCCGGAGACTTCGAGCAGGTTGAGAAGAAGGTATACGAGTTCTCGGACACCAAGACTTCGCAGCTCTACTGGCTTGCCAAGAGCTTCATCATCCTCGGCGATTCGTTCGCCGACCGTGAGAGATGGGAGCAGGCCAGGGCTACCTACGAAAGCATCAGCAAGGGCTATCGCGTGTCAGTGCCCAACGATGACGTGCTGGAGCAGACCGAGATGAGACTGAACAAACTTAAGGATATGGGGAGGTAGAGATATGAAGAAGTTGACGATACTGATAATGTCCATGCTGCTGTCTGTGCCGGTTTTCGCGCAGATAGATCCTACGGTCGTGGTGGACAGGGATTTCGAGGGGCAGATAGATGTAGATGTCCGTATGCCTGAGACCGAGATTGCGGTGGCAGATTCCCTCAGGAAATTCGACGTAAGTTTCGACTATTCGATATTCGACAGGCCTTTCAGGGACCTTTATGAATTCTCGCCCTATCAGGCAGCAAGCCTGGGTGTCGTGCCTCTCAGCGCGGTGCCGCATTTCTCCGCAAGGGTGGCCAGCCAGTATCCTCTGATGCCCGAAGTTGACCTCTACGGCCAGTTGGTGCCCAAGAACAACCGGAATTTCAATCTTGGGATGTTCGTGAAATACGCCTCGGAGATCGGCAAGGTCCCTTCAATGATGCCGGAAGTCGATGCCTTTGACGTCCGCAGGACGAGAATGTCTGCAGGTGCTAATTTAAAGTTTGCATGGGATAAGGGTGAGCTTACCTTCGACGGGGCTTACCGCCATTCGTACGCCAAGGACAAGTTCAATACCAGCAGTCTGTTTTCCTATGGCATTACAGATTCGTTCCATATTCCCAGAGACTCTGCCAAGCATTCTGTGAATGCCGTCGAGCTCGGCTTCAAGATACGCAGCACAGATGTAAAGGACCATGATTTCTACTACGACATAGACGCGTCGTTCGTGCGCACGTCCAAGGATCTGGATCTCGTGCAGAGGGTCGGCAACTTCCCGTTCAGGGAAAGTGCCATGAATATCGACGCCCTCTTCGGTTCCAGCTTCGAGGAGCACAGGATGTATGTCGATGTCCGCAGCCAGAACAACTGGTACAGCACTCCCGAAGGATTCTATCTGGGCATCATCGAGTTCGCGCCGATATACCGCTACTCCAAGGGCCGCTTCGACGGCCGCTTCGGCATCCGCTTCAGCAACAGCTTCAGCGGCGACAACAGCACCAGTATCTATCCTGATGTGGACGCCAAGCTTGTACTGTGGGAAAACAAGCTCTGGATGAGGGGCGTGGTGAACGGCGGAAGGCAGATCGACAATCTCGGTGTATATCTTGAGAATGCACCGTGGATCATCGCTACCGGTGAGGTCAATGCCGAGGATGGAGAAGAAAGCGACTTCAAGATGCACTATACAACGCGTCCCATCGACAGCAAGCTTTCTATAGAGGGAATCATCGGCAGCCGCCTCGGACTGAATGTTTACGGCACATACACAGCATATAAAGATAAGTTGCAGCTCTATACTGCGCACTTCGATTACAGCATGCTGCCGTATCTCTATCCCGAGTTCGTGAATTACGCCAAGCTGTCGGCCGGAGTTGAGCTGACCTGGACGTCCAAGGACCTCAGGGTCTTCACTTCGGTTCAGGGCAACAAGTACAACAGCAAGGAGACGCTGTACATGCTTCCTAAGATAGAGAGCCTCTCCCAGATCGAGTATAATTACAAGGAAAGGCTGTTCCTGTCGACTGCTCTGGTGGTTCAGGGTGCGCGAGACAGCCAGATGGGGCAGGTGCCCACTTATCTCGACCTTTCAGCCAAGGTTGAGTTCAAGGTGAACCGCTTTTTCTCAGCCTACCTGAAGGGCGGAAATCTCCTCAACAAGGAGAATTACATCTATGCTGACATCGCCCGCATGCCCATCAATGTCGGGGGTGGAATCTGCATTGATTTCTAGCCCTTTGCCAAGGCAGTTTTTAACTCTTTTTTGTTGATTTCTTTCTAGCATAAATCGCTGATATTTCGGCAGATTTTAGTATCTTTACGCGATTTATAAGAATAAGTTTTTTACAATGACAGAACAAGAGAGAGAGGAAGGCCAGCAGCAATATTCTGCCGACAGTATCCAGGTCCTGGAAGGGCTTGAGGCTGTCCGTAAAAGACCTTCGATGTACATTGGTGACATCTCGACCAGAGGTCTCCATCATTTGGTATATGAAGTTGTCGACAACTCTATCGACGAGGCGCTTGCAGGTTTCTGCAGCCAGATAGATGTCGTCATCAATAAAGACAATTCAATAACAGTTTCCGACAACGGCCGCGGTATCCCTACCGGTCTGCATGAGAAAGAGCAGCGCTCCGCCCTGGAGGTGGTTCTGACTGTTCTCCATGCCGGCGGTAAGTTCAGCAAGGACAGCTACAAGGTTTCCGGAGGTCTGCACGGCGTCGGCGTGTCCTGTGTGAACGCCCTTTCAGACTATCTGAAGGCTGAGATCCACCGCGAGGGCAAGATTTTCGTCCAGGAGTATTCTCAGGGCAAGCCGAAATATGACGTCAAGGTGGTCGGCGAGGCTGAAGACACGGGTACCACTATCACTTTCCATCCCGATCCCGAGATCTTCACCGTTTCGGTGTATGATTATGACATCCTTTCTACCCGCCTGAGGGAGCTTGCATATCTGAACAAGGGTGTAAGGCTGAGTCTGCGCGACGACCGTGAAGGCAGCGAGGTGGTTGACGAGAACGGCGAGTCCCACAAGAAGAGCAATGTGTTCTACTCAGAGAACGGCCTGGTGGAGTTCGTGGATTATCTCGACGCCAACCGCGAGAAGCTCACCCAGAAGCCTATCTGCCTCGAGACCAACAAGGTGATCCCCATCGAGATCGCCATGCAGTACAACACCGGCTTCAACGAGAACATCTATTCATACGTCAACAATATCAACACTATCGAGGGCGGTACTCACCTTTCTGGTTTCCGCCGCGGTATGACCACTACTCTTAAGAACTATGCTGAGAAGAACGGCTACCTCGAGAAGTTAAAATTCGACATAGACCCTTCTGACTTCCGCGAGGGCCTTACAGCCGTCATCTCGGTGAAGGTGGCTGAGCCTCAGTTCGAGGGACAGACCAAGACCAAGCTGGGCAACAGCGAGGTAATGGGTGCCGTGTCTGCCGCTACTTCTGCGGCTCTCGAGGCTTATCTCGAAGAGAATCCGAAGGATGCCAAGCTGATAGTGGAGAAGGT
>JAFYZI010000197.1 GCA_017548725.1 Bacteroidales bacterium | reverse complement strand
GATGGGTACAGTATCCACCAGCTACAAGATTTCCGCCGGCGGCAGGCTTGAGGCTACTATCACCCTCCCCGACGGAATCGACGGCATCTTCGTCTGGAATGGCCGCAGCGAGAAACTTCATCCTGGTGAGAACCGGCTCAGCCTGTAACATTTATTGCATATAAAAAGAGGCGGCCGCGCAAACGGTCGCCTCTTCTTTTTTAGCAGAAAGCAAGTATTAGCTCAGGTCTGCGCGGGCCATAGCGTCCTTGTAGTACTTCTGGTTGACAAACACGTCTTCCTTGTAAGGATTGATATGACGTTTCTTCGATACGCAGATGATGTAGCAAAGGGCGATGATGTTGGTCACAAGCGCCAGGGCGCTGATGAACAGCATTGCCTTGGGATTGGCTGCGACTATTGAAGGATCTACAGTAGTGCCCACGATACCGTCGGCAGCGGCCTGTCCTCCGGCTGCGTAGAGTTTCTCGATGGTGCCGACTCCTTCAGGATAGAGAACAGGAAGAGTAGCCCAAGGGAACCACTGACGGCCGTCCTTGAAAGTCTCCTGGAAGAGAGGGAACACCTGAGCGAACATACACCAGAGAGCGAGGGTGTTGGCGCGGTTCTGGATCCAGCCTCCGCGGTTCCACAACAAGGCGGCAACTGTCGGTGCAAGAAGCAGAGCAATACCGCAGTACCAGCTGTGGGTAGGCAGGCAGTTGTAAGTATATGCGAAGTTCCAGATGTCATAGATTACGATATATACCCAGGTCATGTCGGCCCAGATCATATCTTTCTTGTCTTTGGAAGCATACACGTTCCACCATGCGGTCATACAGAAGATGTTCAGAAGGCCGGCGGTGCCGTTCATAACATTGTGCCAGCCACCGTACTGCCATACTCCTTCTGAAGTGAGCCACCACTTGTTCCAACCGTAGATTGCACTTTCAAAGTCAGATGCGCAGGCGATGAGGATGTTGATGGCCACGATGATGAACGGGAAGGGTTTGAACCAGTGTTTGGCACCTATGCCCCATTTGTATTTGATCATCATGAAACCGATACACCCGGCTGTCGCAGCGTATAGTTTGGCGTAGTGGAACCAGCCCTGCATGTAGACATGTGTCTGGTTGTTAAGCGCCCACGCTGAGCCGTTGTGTACGCCGACAGCGATGGCGATAAAGTATACGGTGAGTGCCAGCGGCACTACAAGGAACGAAATGATGCCGCCAAGTTTAGTACGGCGTGCAAATTCGTTGAGAAGGATGAGGCCCAGAAGGACCACGATCATCATTCCCCATTGAGCAAGGGCATTTGCCCCATAAACTTGAAAAAACATAGAATAGAATTTAGGTTAGAATATAGATTGTCAGATTGTTGCGATCTTGCTGCGGCGCTCCTTAAGCAGGGCGTATACCACCCACACTGCAGTAATCACCACCGCCATCGGCAGGCCGACTGTGAGCATCTCGCGGAGCATCACCGCTCCGCCGCCATCCTGCCCGAGGGCTGTGAAGAACGGGAAGCGCCACGTGAGTTCGCCGTTCAGAATGTGGTCTACTATAAGCATTATGGTTCCGCCCCAGAGCATCAGATCGAGGGAGGCAAGGTTACGGCCGACGAAGCCGCTTTTCCGGCTCCCCTTGCGGAGGGCGCTCACGACTACCGCCTCGACCATAGGTACTACAAAACAAGCCATGGTTTCAAATGTTTAGGTTACTTCTATTTCTTTTATTTCAACTTCGTTTCCACGCAAAAGCCAGGTTTCGCCACTGCCGCAATGGGGACAGGTCTTGCCGTGCTCCACTGTAGGGTATTCTTTTCCGCAGCCGCCGCAGTGCGTCACCGCCGGGATGATGTTGCAGCGCAGCTCGCAGCCCCGCAGCAGATCCTCTTTGTCGGCGGCCCAGCGCCAGCAGTCAGTGAGGTATTCCGGCACCACGGTGGAGACTTCGCCGATGTCCATCACGACAGCGGAGACATGCTCCACGTCGTTCTGCCCGGCGACTTCTTTCACGTCGCGGATTATGTAGAATACTATCCCCAGCTCGTGCATTACTATATTCTTAGCCGAATAAGAGGGGCTACTTCTTCTTAAAAATAATCTTTCCTGTACGCTGTATCATGTACGGCAGTATGCCGCTGAACTTATCCTCTGAAGTGACCATGTGGCTGGCTTCCGGATGCTCGCGGAAGAGATGGATGGCATCGAAGGCGCACTTGGTCGTGCAGATGCCGCAGCCGATGCAGCGGTTCTCGTCGACAACCGAAGCGCCGCAGCTCAGGCAGCGCGCCGTCTCCTTGCGTACCTGCTCCTCGGTGAGCGTGCCGTGATACTCCTCGAAAGCGTTCTTCACAGGCAGCACGCCCGGCTCCTGACGCGAGCCGTTGTCGTACTGCTCCACAAGGATGTCTCCCTTATCAAGCTCGATGAAGTCGCGACGGTTGCGGCCGATGGTCATGTGGCCGTGCTGCACGTAGCGGTGCAGGCTTTCGGCGGCCTCCTTTCCGGCAGCGATCGCGTCGATTGCGAACTTCGGGCCGGTGAACACGTCGCCGCCCACGAAGATATCCTCCTCCGCAGTCTGGTAGGTCAGCTTGTCCGCAACGGGATAAACTCCGCGGAAGAATTCCACCTTGGTATCTTTCAGAAGGTCTTTCAGCTCCACTGTCTGGCCTATAGCGAAGATGACCATGTCGGTGTCGAGGGTTATCAGCTCGTTCTCGTCATACTCGGGGGCGAACTTGTGTTCTGCATTGAAGACTGACGTGCATTTCTTGAAGACGATGCCAGTAACGGCGCCGTCACCAAGCACCTCTTTCGGACCCCAGCCCGGATTGATGACGATCCCGTCTTCCCGGGCTTCGGTACGCTCTTCAAGCGATGCCGGCATGATGTCCTCAGTCTCCAGAGACAGCATGGTCACTTCGCTGGCGCCGCTGCGTTTGGCTACACGTGCCGCATCGATTGCTACGTTGCCGCCGCCGACAACCACCACCTTCCCTTCTACCTTCACCTTGCCGCAGTTGGCGTCGTGCAGGAAGTCGATGGCAGTAGTAGTGCCTTTCAAAGTCTCGCCGGGGATTCCGGGCAGACGTCCGCCCTGGCAGCCGATGGCAACATAGAATCCTTTATATCCTTCTTCCCTCAGACCCTTGATAGTCACGTCCTTCCCCACTTCCACTCCGGTCTTTATATCCACGCCGATCTCTTTCATTATGTCAATCTCGGCCTTAATGACAGCCTTGTCAAGCTTGTAAGAAGGGATGCCGTAGCGCAGCATTCCGCCCGGCTCCTCATTCTTCTCGAACACCGTAGGCTTGTAACCCATCGTGGCCAGATAATATGCACAGCTCAGGCCGGCCGGGCCGCCGCCTATAAT
>JAFYZI010000196.1 GCA_017548725.1 Bacteroidales bacterium | reverse complement strand
GAGCGCGACTACGTCTGGGGTTCATTCGTATGGAACATGTTCGACTTCGGCAGCGGCATGCGTCAGGAAGGCGACACCAACAACCTCAACAACAAGGGCCTCATCACCCACGACCGCCAGACCAAGAAGGATGCATTCTTCTTCTACAAGGCCAACTGGAACAAAGCGGCCCAGACCGTACACCTCTGCTCTAAGCGCTACACCGACCGCGAAGAGGACACTACCGACGTGATCGTGTTCACAACCGCCCCGTCAGCCAAGCTGTACATCAACGGCAAGCTGGTCGGCAACGCCAAGACCGACGCCTACGCAACTGTCTGCTGGCCTGACGTCAAGCTGAACAAAGGCGAGAATAAAGTGGTAGTCAAGACTGCCCATGGAGAAGATTCAACTGTTTGGAACGTTAAATAAAATGAAGAAAACATTTTTACTCATAGCCATGCTCCTGATGTCGGTAATCGCTTCGGGACAGCAGGTCATCAAGCTCTGGCCAGACGGAGCTCCCAACTCAAACGGCCTGTCTGGCCCCGAGAATGAGATGGAAGGCGGCCGCATCGGCAACATCAGCGACCCCGAGCTGCTGGTCTTCCCGGCAGCCGAGCCGAACGGGCTGGCAATCATCATGTGCCCCGGCGGCGGCTATTCTTATGTAGCTGCCAAGCATGAAGGCACCGACATGGCCGAATGGTTCAACGCCCAGGGCATTACCTTCGCCGTGTTGAAATACCGCATGCCCAACGCCCACGCCGACGTGCCTCTCACCGACGCCCAGCGTGCCATCACCCTGATGCGCTCGCACGCTGACGAGTGGGGCATCAAGAAGCTCGGCATAATGGGCGGCTCTGCCGGCGGCCATCTTGCCGCAACTGCGTCTGTTCACTTCACCGCCAGGACGAAGCCTGACTTCCAGATACTTCTCTATCCCCTCATCACCTTCGAGGGCCGCGTCACTCCCGGTGGACGGAACATGCTGTTCGACATGTATCCCGACGAAGAAGAGGTCTACTATTACTGCTGCGACCAGTTCGTGGCTCCTAACTGCCCGCCTGCCTTCATAGTGCATTGCGAAGACGACACTACAGTGCCCCTCCGTGACAGCGAGATCTACGTCAAGGCTCTCGAGGATAACGGCGTGCCCGTAAAGTTCATCGTCTATCCCGACGGCGGCCATGGCTTCGGCTTCAAGGATTCCTTCGCCCACAAGCAGGAATGGACCTCAGCCCTGGCCGAATGGCTCAAGCAGTTCGCCGAATAACCGACAAATTACTAAATAACCAAATACCCTATGAAACGTCTGTCCTTTCTGATCATTGCGGTCGTAACAGCCGCATTGTCTTTTGTAGCCAACGCACAGAGCATGAAACTCAACGACCTCGGTTATTACGAGGCACGCGGTACCAATGTTCTGATGTACAACAACATTTACAACGGTGGATTCTACGATGAGAAATTCGCCGGCCTGGAAATCATCCAGCGCGGAGTCCGCATCGCCACCGGCGGCGGCATCCGTCTGATGAACACCCCCGAGCAGTGGGATATCTTCGGTACGGTCAGCCCCCGCAGGATCGACAACTCCGACAGCAGTGTCGAAGTGACCCTCACCTACGAAGATTACGATTTCGCACCCAGGCTCAGGACCATTCCCAAAGACAAGGGCGTGCTGGTGCAGGTATGGCTTGACAAGCCGGTTCCCGCAGAGCTGGTAGGCAAGGCCGGAATGAACCTCGAGTTCTTCCCCGCCACCTTCTTCGGACACAACTACCTCGTGGACGGCAAAGGCCGCATCCTTCCCAAATACCCGATGCACGACACCGAAGTTCATCCCGTGTCTGAGAAAATCACCCAGTACTTCGGCGAGTCTACCTTCGACGACCGCGGCCGCGGTGACTTCCTGGTTCCCCTTCCAATGTCTACTGGACATCAGATCGTACTGGCTCCCGAGAGTGACGCCCTCCGCGTAGGTGTGACTTCAGATCTTGAAATCGGCATCTATGACGGCCGTCATCTTGCCCAGAACGGTATGTTCGTGCTCCGCTCTCTCCTCCCTGCAGGAAAGACCGGCAAGGTGCTGGAGTGGTATCTCGAGCCGAGCATCTCAAAGGACTGGATCCGTCCTGCCAATATCGGATTCTCTCAGGTGGGTTACTCTCCCGTCCAGAAGAAGGTGGCTGTAGTAGAGCTTGACAAGAACGACACTCCCGCCGCTACAGCCAGGCTTCTCAAGGTTAATCCTGACGGCAGCAAGAGCGTGGCAAAGGTTATCCCCGCCAAGTTCTGGGGAGAATATCACCGCCGCTACAACTACGTTCAGCTTGATTTCTCAGACGTACGCGAGCCCGGCCTCTACGCCATCGACTATCAGGGTGTCGAGACCAACGCTTTCCCTATCGATGTCAATATCTACAGCGACAAGTGGCATCCTACTATGGACATCTCGCTGGTTGTCAACATGGACCACATGGAGGTGAATGAGGCTTACCGCATCTGGCACGGCCGCGCCAACATGGACGACGCCCTGCAGGCTCCGGCCAATGTGCGCCTCCACGACGGTTACTACCAGGGCGACGAGACCAACGACAAGTATCAGCCTCTGGAGCATATCCCCGGCCTCGCCATCGGCGGCTGGTATGACGCAGGCGACTACGACATCCAGGCCAACTCAGTGCTCAACACCACTCAGGACCTCGCCTATATCTGGCGCGAGTTCCAGCCCATGCGCGACCAGACCCTCATCGACGAGGTGACGCAGTATGCCGACATCCACGTTCCTGACGGAGTTCCTGACAACGTCCAGCTGATCATGCACGGAACTCTCAACATCAACGCCCAGATCGAGAATATCGGCTTCGTGGCTCAGGTTATCGGCCAGCCCGACATGCACCACTATCACCACCTCGGCGACGCCATGACTCTGACCGACGGCCTCGTTTACGATCCGACTCTCGCGCCGTATGAGAGGAAGGGCCTCCGTTCCGGCACTCTCGACGACCGTTTCGTATTCACAAGCCGCTTCAGTCCTTCAGGCACCATGCAGGACATCGTATCTCTGGCAGCTGCCTATCCGGCATTGAAAGAATACTATCCCGAGGAGGCCGAGCGCTCTCTGCGCAATGCCGAGATGCTTTGGGACAAATACTTCGAGGCAGCAGCTCCGCAGGCCAACGCTAATGCATTCGGCGCTTTCGGCGGCGGTGGCGGACGTCGTATGATGGGAGACTCTCGCATCAATGCAGCCATCGAGCTCTGGATCGCTACCGGCAACAAGAAGTACAAAGATTTCTTCCTCCCTCTGATCGAGGAGCAGCTGAATGCTCAGCCTGAGGAGGTACGCGTCAATCCGAACGTTTCTAACGGAATGTTCATGAATGCCTACATGGGCGGCCCGAACCTCACCAACGCCCTGAAGATTTATCCGTACATGGACAAGAAGTTCCAGGACAAGGTGAAATCTCTGGTTCCGGGATATGTGGAGATGATTACCCGCGCCGGCAAGGACAATCCTTACGGTGTGGCTATCACCGGCTCAAGCTGGGCTGGCAACGCATCTGTCATCACCAATGCCTACAACTGCTACAAGATCTGGAAGTACTTCCCGGACATGATCGACCCTGAATATGTCCTCGCCGGCCTGAACTATATCTTCGGCTGCCACCCCGACAGCAACGTGTCATTCGTTACCGGCGTGGGTGTCAACACCAAGAAGGTGGCTTACAACGCCAACCGCGCCGACTATTCTACGATCCCCGGCGGTATCGTTCCTGGCTTGCTCGTGAAGGAAGACTTCTTCGAGAACAAAGACGACTATCCGTTCCACTGGGGCGAGAACGAGTCCTGCATCAACACCGCACCGCAGTACGTTCTCCTCTGCCTCGCCTGCGACGAAGTCGCCCGCGCTATCAATAAGTAGTCGCGTGATTTATAATCCGCTGACTGACAATTAAAAACATTAAGTCCTACCCCTTTCAGTCGGGGGTAGGACTTAGTATTTTACGCTGAATAACAACGCTTTACAAATCACAGGCCGGTTGAGGAAGGAATACAGCACTTGGCTATCTTCGCTCAAACTTGTACCTTTATGCCAGTATCTCGTATGGTCAATGGCTGAGAACTGGGAAATATACGCTGACTGGAATCCATGGCACGGCTGCACCAAGATCAGTCCCGGGTGCAAGTATTGCTATGTGTACCGGCAGGACGAGATGTACGGGAGCGAGATATCGAGCAGCGAGTGCAGGAAGACGGGCAACTTCTATCTTCCGATAAAGAGAAAGCGCGACAAGTCATGGAAGATCGGCAGCGGCAAGATTGTTTATACCTGTTTTACGTCAGATTTCCTTTTGAAAGATGCCGACCAATGGAGACCGGAATGCTGGGAAATGATGAAGCGAAGAAGCGACCTATGGTTCTTCTTTTTTACCAAGCGCATCGACCGTTTCATGGAGTGTGTTCCTGTCGACTGGGGCGATGGCTATGACAATGTCATCGTAGGCTGTACCGTTGAAAATCAGGCTATGGCGGATTACCGTCTGCCGATATTCCTGGATCTTCCCATCAAACGTAAGAGTATCATTGCGGCGCCCTTGCTGACGGCCATGGATCTGACTCCATATCTCAATGACACGATTGACGAGGTATCGGTCGGCGGGGAGTCCGGGGTGGATGCGCGACCTTGCGACTATGACTGGATTCTTTCCATCCGGGAACAGTGCATATCAAAAGATGTGGCCTTCCGCTTCCACCAGACGGGAGCGCGGTTCATCAAGGATGGAAAGATGTACCGTATACCACGGTGCTATCAGCTCAGTCAGGCGCACAAGGCAAACATCGACTACAAGATTGGCAAGTACTTCGTGCCCGAAACGGT
>JAFYZI010000195.1 GCA_017548725.1 Bacteroidales bacterium | reverse complement strand
GGCAGTGTAGAACTGCTTCTGCTTGTTGTTCTGCCAGAGTTTCTGGCGGCGTATCTTCTCGAGGTTGCGCAGGGCTACTATGTGGGCCGGGTCCTTCTGGACCGGCTTGCCGAACAGCGTGGTGTTGTTGCGGCGCGCCTTTATGAACCTGACAGTCAGATATATGAGGGCGGCCAGCAGCAGGGCCAGCAACAGCCAGGGCAGCAGCTCCTTGAAGGTAAGCGGATAGCGGATCTGCCCCTTTATGTCCTTGATGACATAGGTAGCAGTGTCCACGGGAACTGTATTTACATACAGCTCCGGCCCTCTGATCAGCAGAGAGTCGATTTCGCCGCGGGAGTTCTGGATGAGCGCCAGCAGCGCCGGCAGCGCGTAGCTGCCGCTGTCGAAGCTGGTGAGCGTCATGCGGGCCTGGATGTCCATCTTCCCCTTCTTCATCGAAAGTGTGTCGAAGCTCATGCCCCTGATGGTTTCCACGCCTGGGGTGAGTTCACCTTTTGGAGTGGCGATCATCAGTGCGTCGCCTTCCTGCATCTGCAGGTCGATTATAAGGTCTATCTGGTCGCCTATCAGGATGGAATCCCTGGACAGGCGGCTGACATGCGTAGTGTCTATCTGCGCCGACGCCACGGTGCTCACAAGCAATATCGCAATAAACAGCAATCCTTTCTTCATCTTACGCTCTGTGTTTGAATAACGATATCAGTCCTTTCACATAATCCTGGTCGGTAGCTATGTCTACGGAATCCACACGGTAGCGCAGCAGCAGCTGGCGGGTGGCGTCCTGCACGTCGGCGTTCCATTTGGCGTAGGAGCTGCGCATGGCCTTCGACGAGGTGTCCACCCACATGTGGCGGCCGGTCTCGGCGTCCAGCACGTTGATCAGTCCTACGGAAGGAATCTCGCGCTCGCGCTTGTCATATATATTTATGACGGAGATGTCATGCCTGTCGGCAGCCACCTTCAGTGCATCTTCGTAGCGGGGATTGCAGTTGCCGTCAACATCTATCATGTCGGAAAGCAGGAACGCAGTGCATTTCTTCTTCATGGCATTGGTGAGGAACTGCAGCGCGGCGGCGATGTCGGTCCCTTTCTCCTCCGGCTCGAACTCCACCAGCTCGCGGATGATGTGGAGCAGATGGCTGCGGCCTTTCTTGGGCGGGATGAACTTCTCCACCTTGCTGCTGAAGAACAGAGCTCCGACCTTGTCGTTGTTGATGGAGGCGGAGAATGAAAGCACTGCGGCCACCTCGGCCATCAAATCCCTCTTGAGCTGGTTTGTGGAACCGAAGAAACGGGAGCCGCTCACGTCGATGAGCAGCACCACCGTCAGCTCACGCTCTTCTTCGAATATCTTGACGTACGGGGCGTTGTAGCGGGCTGTCACATTCCAGTCCATATTGCGCACATCGTCGCCGTACTGATACTCGCGAACCTCGCTGAAGGCCATACCGCGTCCCTTGAAGGCGCTGTGGTATTCGCCCGCAAATATCTGGTGGGACAGGGATTTCGTCTTGATCTCTATCTTCCGGACCTTCTTGAGTAATTCGGTGCTGTCCATTACGGAACTTCTACTGCGTTAAGGATATCTGTGATTATCTGTTCTGAAGTGACGTTCTCGGCTTCTGCCTCGTAGGTCAGGCCGATACGGTGACGGAGCACGTCGTAGCATACGGCCCTCACATCCTCGGGGATGACATATCCGCGGCGGTGGATGAAGGCGTAGGCCTTGGCTGCCATGGACAGGCTGATGCTTGCCCTGGGCGAGCCGCCGAACGAGATCATGTTCTCGAGTTTCTTGAGGCCGTAGTCGCCGGGAACACGGGTGGCGAACACTATGTCGACAATGTATTTCTCAATCTTCTCGTCCATGTATACGTCGCGGACAACCTGCCTTGCACGCATGATATCCTCAGGCTTGAGGACAGTCGAAGGACGCGGGAAAGTGCCGCTGTTGTTCATGCGTATAATCTGCTTCTCCTCGTCCTTGCCGGGATAACCTACGACTACCTTCAGCATGAAACGGTCGACCTGGGCCTCGGGCAGAGGATAGGTACCCTCCTGCTCGATAGGGTTCTGGGTAGCCATTACGAGGAAGGGCTCCGGGAGGCGGAAGGTTTCTTCGCCGATGGTCACCTGACGCTCCTGCATGGCCTCGAGCAATGCGCTCTGAACCTTTGCGGGGCTACGGTTGATCTCATCCGCGAGCACGAAGTTCGCGAACACGGGACCTTTCTTTATCTGGAACTGCTCCGTCTTCTGGCTGTAGATCAGAGTACCGATGACATCGGCGGGGAGCAGGTCGGGAGTGAACTGGATACGGCTGAAGCGGGCATCGATAATCTGAGACAAGGTATTGATGGCCAAAGTCTTCGCCAGACCGGGGACTCCTTCGAGAAGGATGTGGCCGTCTGCCAGCAGTCCGATGAGCAGATTCTCGACCAGATTCTTCTGGCCTACGATGACTTTGCCCATCTCCATCCGGATAACATCCACAAAGGCGCTCTCCTGCTGGATACGGTCGTTAAGTTCTTTGATATTTACACTGTCCATATTGTAAAAATGTTTGTATTTTTGTGTGATTTGTCAAGGTGTCAAATTTACTACTTTTCTTTCAATGTAAGTTGCTGATGAGGCTTTTCGTTTCCCTGGGATATGACGGCTCCGGATACTCCGGATGGCAGCGGCAGGACAATGCATCAAGCGTACAGCAGGTGCTGGAAGATGCGTTCTCTACTGTGCTCGGGGAAAAGATCTCAGTAACCGGCGCGGGACGCACCGATACGGGAGTCAGCGCAAGCTGCTACGTCGCCCATTTTGACACTGACATTGAAATCAAAGAGCCAACGCGCCTGTTATACAAATTAAATGCCATCTTGCCGGCTGACATAGTCATATATTGCCTGTATAAAGTGGCAGATGACGCCCACGCCCGCTTCGACGCCACGAGCCGCAGCTACAGCTACCGAATCCATACCGTAAAAGACCCTTTCGCACGCTTCTCAGCCTTCTGCAAGTTCGATCTGGACATGGATGCGATGAACCAGGCGGCTGCTTATCTTATAGGCGAGCAGGACTTTTCGGCACTGGAAAAGACCGGCGGAAGCAACGCCACCTCCATCTGTCATGTCACCCGTGCAGTCTGGCAGCGGACATCACCCTGCCATTATGTCTTCAATATAACTGCCAACCGCTTCCTGCGCAACATGGTAAGGGCCGCTGTTGGCACGCTTTTGGAGGTGGGCAGGCATCGTCAGCAGCCCGAGTGGGTGGCAGAAGTGCTGGCCGGCCGCGACCGCTGCTCCGCAGGCCAGAGCGCCCCGGCAGTCGGACTGACACTGACAGACATAACATATCCGTACCCTCTGATACCGTTGAAATAATCAAATAATTACTCAATATGTTTCTGACAACATTACTCCAAACCACATCCCAAGAGTATCAGTACTCCCTCCTTTCGCTGGCCACTAAAGGAGGCTGGCTGATGATCGTGCTTGCAGCCCTTTCAATCATCGCCATCTACATCTTCGCCGAGCGCCTGTTCGCAATCAATTACGCCGGCAAGATCGACAAGAACTTCACCAAGGACATCACCGACTACATCCTGGAAGGCAAGAAGAAATCAGCCCTCGCCCTCTGCAAGAAGACCGACTCTCCCATCGCACGCATGGTTGAGAAAGGCATCGAGAGGATAGGCAAGCCCCTGAGCGACATCCAGACCGCCGTCGAGAACGTCGGCAACCTCGAAGTCGCCAAGCTCGAGAAGGGTCTTCCCCTTCTGGCCACCATCGCCGGAGGCGCCCCGATGATCGGTTTCCTCGGCACCGTGATGGGTATGGTCCAGGCCTTCTTCAACATGTCCAATGCAGGCAACAACATCGACATCACCCTGCTGTCAGGCGGTATCTACACCGCAATGATCACCACCGTAGGAGGTCTGTTCGTAGGTATCCTCGCCTACTTCGGATACAACTTCCTCACCTCGCGTGTGTCTGACGTCGTTTTCAAGATGGAGAACACCACCATCGAATTCATGGACGCCCTCAGCCAGGGAGAGTCTGCTCCTAAAACTGACGCCACCCTTGAAATAGAAGAATAGAAAGCCATGGCAATCAAACGCAAAACCAAGGTAGACAGCTCTTTCTCGATGTCGTCGATGACTGACATCGTGTTCCTGCTGCTCATTTTCTTCCTTGTGACATCCACGCTGATCAACCCCAACGCTCTCAAGCTCCTGCTTCCGAAGAGCACCGGCCAGGTGTCTGCGAAGGCCACCGTGAGCGTTTCGATAAAGCACTATCCCGAGCTCAACACTGTCACCTACCACATCAACGGCGACCCTCAGGCTGTGCCTTTCGACCAGGTAGAAAGCATGATAGCCCCGCTGCTCGAAGACCAGGACGAGCCTACGTTCTCAATCTATGCCGACGAGACCGTCCCTGTCAAGGAAGTAGTGGCGCTGATGAACATAGCAAAGAGAAACAACTATAAAGTCATAATGGCCACTTCACCGGAATAGGCCGCAGCAACAGCTTCCAGCGATGAATCTTCAAGCCAGATCAAGACCGATAGGATTAGTGACCTCTCTCGTGTTCAACGGGATTGTTGCGGTTACTTGCGCCCTGAACGGCCTGACGTATCTCGATCCGCCGCCGGAGGAGATCGCCACGCTGATCGAGTTTGAGACGGACATGACGTTGGAAGACCAGCAGATTGAGGTCGGCGCCAATGTAGAGCCTCGCAGTGAGGATGCCGACCCCACGCAGGACATCCGCCTCGTGCAGAACTCCGAAGCCCCGCTGGAAGGCACAAGGGCCAACGAGGCCAGAGAGACCACGGTCGGCACCGAAGGTGACGTGGAAGTTCCCGAACCCGAAAGGGAGCACGAGATCGACACGAGGGCTCTCTTCCCCACCGCCAACAACAGCGACAAGGACACCCTGGCCGCCCAGGTTGCCGACAGGGTGACAGATGCGCTGACTGCCGGCCATGCACAGGGCAATACCCGCGTAGGTAATCCCGAGGGTGAGCCTTCCGCCAAACTGCAGGGCCGCAGCGTCATGGGCAGCCTGCCCACTCCGGCTAAAGACAACATACAGAAGTCCGGCGTAGTAGTTGTACGGATCTACGTCAACCGCGAAGGTACTGTCATCAACGCCATCGCCGGCGAGACCGGCACTACAGTTACCGACAAAACCCTGTGGGACAACGCAGTGGCTGCCGCCAAGAAGGCCAAGTTCAACGTGTCCCGCAACGCCCCCGAATCGCAGGAAGGCACCATCACATACGTATTCAACCTAAGATAGAATGTCAAAGCATATCCTGTTCATTCTCGCTTCGCTGCTAATCATAGCATCCTGCAGCCGCGAGCCTCAGTATGACGTGTACCTGTTCATCGGCCAGTCCAACATGGCAGGCCGCGGCGACATGCTGCCGGAAGACACTACAGTCATCCCCCACGCCTTCATCCTCGATGACAACGACGAGATCATCCCCGCCAAGGCTCCACTCAACCTCTATTCCACCATCCGCAAGAGAGTCGGCATGCAGAAGATCAATCCGGCATACAACTTCGCCAAGATTGTAGCCGGCACATCTAAAAACGACATGCTGATGGTAGTCAACGCCCGCGGCGGCTCGGCTCTCGACGAGTGGCTGAAGGGGGCTCCTACAGGCACTTTCAGCATCCGCGGCACTGACGATCCTGAGCTCGACGGAATGCCCATGCCGTCATTCTACGACGAGGCTGTAAGAAGGACTAAGATTGCTATGGAGCACGGCAAGCTGAAGGCCATAATATGGCATCAGGGCTGCAGCGACTCCGGTCCCCGCGCCGTGCAGACTTATCTGGACAGGCTCGAAGGCTTCGTGGCCGACCTCAGGACCGACCTTGGTGTGGGCGAAGAGGTGCCTTTCATAGCCGGGGAAATCCCCTACTGCTACTCAGGCTCGAGATTCTTCAATCCCATGATCAGGAATATCGAAGAGCATATCCCCAACAGCGCATGGGTAAGCGCAGAGGGTTGCGGCGGCAATGCCGACAGTCTTCATTTCAGTCGTCAGGGCCAGATGCTCCTCGGCCAGCGCTACGCCGAGAAATACCTCTCTCTATAAGATTGATTTTGCACCATAGAAAAAAAGACTGACGGCCTGTCAGTCTTTTTTTGTTCCCTTTTTCATAATGAGCCGCACTATCCAGGCTGCAGTCAGCAGCAGAAAGAGGAAGCAGCAGATGCGGCCGATGATGTCGCCGTTGACGGAGTAGAATGTCAGGTCCTTGTTGATGTGGACATCGCCCTTGATGGCCACAGGCTCCCACCATCCGGTGTGCTGAGTAACGTCGCCCTTCTGGTCGATGAAGCCGGTGATGCCGGTGTTGGCCACATGCACCACGTCTCTGCGCGTCTCGATGGCTCTCAGCTGCGCATAGCGGAAATGCTGCTTGTATCCGGGCGTGTCGCCCCACCAGCCGTCATTGGTTATCACAGCCACAAATCCAGCGCCCAGCTTCGCCGTCTGGCGGTAGTAGTCGCCATATACAGATTCATAGCAGATCATGGCTCCGACTCCCAGGCCGTCGCGGCCGTGAAGTATCGAAAGCTGGTCCTGCCGGCCATAGCTGCCGGCCGAGCCTCCGAATGCCGACATTATCTTGCCAAGGAAGGGAATGAATCTCTGATAAGGGATGATCTCAGTGCCAGGCACGAGCTTGCTCTTGTGATAGAGGTTCATAATGCCCGTGGTGTCGATCATCATGGCCGTGTTGAAACTGTCGTACCAGATATTGCCGATCGGCTTGACTGCAGAAGTGCCCTGGGCCTTTGAAGAGTAGAAACGGTATGTGACGGAGCCAAGCAGGAAGTCAGCCCCCGGATAGCGCTTCAGGAACTCAAGAACGTGCTTATATGTGCCGTTGGTAGACGGCCTGTCGAGATCGAAATCGAAGGTGAAAGTCTCGGGAGTGACCACATAACGCGTCCTGCTGCTCATCAGAGGCTCCGCCAGAGCCACCATGATGCTGTCCTGGATGTCCTGGTCCAGACCGCCGTGCTTCTCGTAGTAAGCGTCAATGTTGGGCTGGATGGCCACCACTTCAACAGCCTCGCCCTTCTCCTCCACATTATCGTAGATTACTGCTGATACCACCGGAGGGACGATTAGAAGCAATGCAGTGGCGAAGGCCAGAGCCCCGCGTATCCTGCGAGTATAGGCGAACTTGAAGGAGCCGCGCAGAAGATGATAAACGACGGTACTGGTTGTCAGCACCCACAGCGAGCCGCCGAGGAAGCCGGTGTATTCATACCATTGGACAAGGTGCGGGCTGGTGGCGAAAGACTCGCCCAGGATCAGCCAGGGCCAGGATATCTCCACATCCTGGTAGACCCTCTCCCACGCTATCCATGCAGCAATGAAGAAAATGTACGGCAGAGCGCCGGTGAAGCGTTTGCGGAATTTGCGGAACAGCCAGAAGATGAAGAACATCTGAAGGGCGTTCAGCGCAATGGCAGCTATCGCACCAGCTACAGAAATCCAGCAGATCCAGAAGGTGGTGGCTGCGTTGAAAAAGAGAAAAGGAAAATAAGTCAGCCAGTTCTGGTGCTTGACCTTGTGTTCCTCCAGCAGGTCTGCCAGAGCGAACAGCGGCACAAAGGCCACAACGCCTACGATTGCTGAGTGCGGCACCAGAAACGGCACGGACGCCAGCACCGTGAAGGCTGCGATCAAGCCCCAGATCCTGAGTCTGACTGACTTCATCCTAATTATTCGGCTTTAGCGAATTTAACCACGTAATATTTGATGGTACCGTTTAAGTTGCAGGTAACGATTGTATTCTCGTCGAGGCTGGCCGCCGGGTCTACGCTGATCTTCACTTTCTTGTCGCTTGAAACAGCCTTGATCTTCGGAGCCTTGACCGCATTTGCTGCAACGGGACATTCAACCTCGTAGATGTTCATGTCGATGATGCCGTTGTCGCGGTTGGAGCGGGTGGCGAGGGTCGGAACTTCGAGCGGAGTATTGTCGGCAAAGATAGAGATCACAGGAGCCACAGGCATTTCGATGCGCTTCTTGTCTGAACTGAAGCCTAGGCCGACGATGTCGCAGAGTTCAGCGCCTGAGCCTTCAGCAATCAGATAGATTGCATGTCTGCCGCCGATGCCGTCGACTGCAGCTGATACATCGGCTGTGAAGCGGGTGACTTTCTGCTTTGCACCGGCCGGCACATCGATGGAACCGATTACCTTGCCGCCTGTAAGAGCCCAGGGAGAATCCATCCAGATGAGGATCTTGAAGCTTTCAGAGGTCTTAGGGGTAAGCCAGAGGTTGAAGGCAGTGTTGTTGCCCTTGACTGTTCCGTCGAATGCTTTCAGACCGAACTGGTCTTTACCGAGTCCTCCGAAGCCGAAGTATTTGTAACCGATCACGTCGCCGGGAGCTACCTTGGTTATAGGCATGTTGTTGTCCCAGATGTCATAGCAGTCCTGCTGTGAAGCTTCGTTGCTGAGGTAGCAGGCATAGCCGGCTGAATAATAAGCGTAAGGATCGAGGCCGTAGAAGTGGAAGCCCTGTGAGGTCACTTCTGCACCGGTGTATTCCATGCCGTTGCGGGCCTTGACGGTCCATTTCTCATCAGCAGCATAGGGGTCGAAGCCGGTGATGGTCACCTTGCCGCCGTCTGCAACTGACTTTTCGTCCCAAACGACTTTTACGGGCTCTACCATCGCCTGGCGTGAGTTCATGTTGCCACGCGGCGCCCTGTGGTAGAATATGTACCACATGCCGTTGATCTCGAGCAGGCTGCCGTGGGTGTTGTGGCCGCTGTAGCGAGTCTGGAGGGCTGAGCCGTCCTCATTGAGGCAGATAGACCTTGCATCCACGATCACGCCGCCGCTCTTGTACGGTCCGAGCGGGTTGTCGGCGTATGCATAGCGGAGAGTCGAGTTGCTCATAGGCAGGCCGTATTCTTCTCCTGAATAGCCACTGTAGACAACGACATATTTGTTGCCGACCTGACGGATTGAAGACGCCTCGAAGAATGCGAACACCTTCGGATCCTCGCCGGGAAACAGGTGCTTGTACTCCAACTGCGGCTGGGGCCTTGCAGCAGGCTGACCGGGACGTGCGGGACGCGGCATGAAGGCTGCGCGGGCCGGGATGAACGGATAGCTGATCTC
>JAFYZI010000194.1 GCA_017548725.1 Bacteroidales bacterium | reverse complement strand
GTCAGCGAGGAAGACACTCCGTTCGTAAGCCAGTACGGGCCTACGATCTACCGCTACTGGGGCCTGTTCAACAGTGCCTATGTCTGGACAACTGCCACGAGTATCCACGGCGGATGGTCGTATTACAACCTGAAAGAGGCTGCTCTGGCCATGCTACTGGCCGGCAACAACACCGCCGCTGCCAAGTATCTCGACATCCTCGACAATACTCTGTTCTACTCGAAGTGGTCGGCGGCCCACCGCAAGTATCTGACAGATTCACATCAGCTGCGTGAAGACTATTCGAAACACTTCAATCTCGTATGCCCCGTCAAGGACAAGTTCTACTCCGAGAACGGCGAGATAGAGCTCAAGATACTCGAGCATTTTGCTCTCTTCGAGCAGCCGGACGTTGCCTTTATGACGCCTGAGTATTCAGAGTGTTCAGTGCTCTGGGCCATGCTGTCGAAGGACATGGATGCCTTCTGGCATGCGCTAGACAACTATTACGGCGTTAACATGCCCGAGACTCTGCCGCGCTACTACCAGCAGGCTGCTTATCTCTATTCTGTGCTGGCCGGCGACGGCATTGCCGACAATCTTCCCATTGCTGACGATGTCCGCAGGCAGTACGACGCCTTCGCTACCTATATGACTACCCATCAGGGTTCTGTCAACGAGCTGCGCAGCGAAAGCTACAAGCGCTTCGGCAAGACATTCTTCTATTTCTATTTCTTCGTGGAGAATTACATCTGATGAAAGCTATCTACAGAATAATACCGATACTTGCCGTTCTGGTAATGCTCAATGCCTGCGCCGGAGTGCCTCAGAAGGCTGAGTCTGCCGGACGCGTGCCTGTCATGACTCCGGACTATGCCGGCGTTACAATTCCCTGCAACATCGCTCCGCTGACCTTCGCCTATGAAGAGGAAGGAAGCCGTTATGTGACTGTTTTCTCTGCAGGAGATGTTCAGGTGGTAGTGAAAGGGAAGGACAGGGCTGTGCCTTCATTCAAGGAGTGGAAGAAGCTTCTGGGTACAGGTGCGCCTGTCAGCGTCGAGACGTACATGCGCAAGGATGGCGCCTGGATGCGTTTCGAGCCGTTTACAATCGATGTGGCCGGAGAGATAGACCAGTTCCTCTCTTACAGGCTTATCCCGCCGAATTTCGAGAATTTCGAGCATCTGTCGCTGATGATCCGCGATCTGACGAGCTACGACGAGCGTGAGTTCTACAACAACGAGCTGCTCAAAGAGGGCAGCCAGGTGCAGTGCATGAACTGCCATCACTTCCGCAATTACGGTACTGACGAGATGCAGATCCATGTGCGCCAGTATCTGGGGGGCACGATGATCCTGCGCGGCGACGACATCCGCAAGATCAACATGAAGAACGACTCTACGATTTCTTCCGGTGTATATCCTGCCTGGAACCCCGTCTACGACTACATCGCGTACTCCACCAACTTCACATACCAGGAGTTCCACAGCCACCACCGCAACCTGCTGGAGGTCATCGACGACAACAGCCAGCTGATCCTCTACGACCTCGACCGCAACGAGGTGTCGCTGATATATGACGATCCCGACGCTCTGGAATGCTTCCCGGCATGGGCTCCCGACGGCCGCAGGCTCTATTTTACATCGGCCTACATGCCGTATGACGGCGAGCCGGAGAGCAAGACTACATATTTCTACGACCATTACACGGACATTCGCTATGACCTCTGCTACATCGATTTCGACCCGGATACACGCTCATGGAGCGAGCCGGTGAAGCTTATCGACGCAGCTGCCATGGACATGAGCATCTCGCTGCCGAGGGTTTCTCCCGACGGCCGCTGGCTGATGTTCGCCATGGCAAACTACGGAGTGTTCCACATCTGGCACGAGGACAGCGACCTTTATCTTATGGACCTGCAGGACGGCAGCTGGCGCCCCATCGACGAGATCAACAGCGATCTGCCCGAGAGCTACCACTCATGGTCCAGCACCGGCGAATGGGTAGCCTTCACCAGCCGCCGCGACGACGCCCACTACACCCGCGTCTACTTCGCTCACCACAACGGCGACGGCACCTTCAGCAAGCCTTTCGCCCTCCCGATGAAGAACCCCCGCTGGTCCACCTTCTTCATGTATTCCTTCAACGTCCCCGAATTCACCGTACAGGACATCCCTTACACCGCCCGCGACCTCGCAACCCTCGTCCGCGACACCGAAACCCAAATCATCCCGCCTGCGAAATAAAAAACCGAGGGGATGATGGCTTTGCTTTAATATAGGAGGATAAACGACACAAAAAAAGAGTCCGGAAGTTGAGTCCGGACTCTCTTTCATTATGGAGTGTTGAGGTTTACTCGGCGGGTTCGGGGATGACGGGCTGGCCGGTCATGCGGCGGTAGTCGTCCATTGAAGCTACGACGAGGTTGTCGAAGTCGCGCTGGCCGGTACCGGCAGGGATCAGGTGACCGCAGATGACATTCTCCTTCAGACCCTCGAGGAAGTCGACCTTACTGCGGATGGCAGCGTCGCCGAGAACCTTGGTGGTCTCCTGGAATGATGCGGCTGACATGAAGCTGTTGGTACGCAGAGCTGCGCGGGTGATACCCTGGAGAATCTGGTTTGAAGTTGCCGGAACGGCGTCGCGAGCCTGGACAAGCTTCATATCCTGACGTTTCAGGACTGAATTCTCGTCGCGCAGACGGCGTACGGAAACAATCTGACCAGCGTGGAGCTCAGTAGAATCACCGGCATCGGTAACGACCTTCTTGTCGAAGATGCTGTCGTTCTCCTCGAGGAATTCCCACTTGTCTACAAGCTGCTCGGGCAGGAACTTGGTGTCGCCCGGATCCACGATCTGCACCTTGCGCATCATCTG
>JAFYZI010000193.1 GCA_017548725.1 Bacteroidales bacterium | reverse complement strand
TGCTCCTGCTCAGCCACGAGGGCAGCGATCTGCTCCTGGTCGAGCATGGTGAAAGTCGTGATATATTTCTTGGCATCCTCGTCGCTCACGTTCAGCCAGAACTGGTAGAAGGTGTAGGGAGAGGTGCGGGCTGCGTCGAGCCATACGTTGCCTTTCTCGGTCTTGCCGAACTTGCCGCCGTCGGCCTTGGTGATCAGAGGGCAGGTCATTGCGAAAGCCTCTCCGCCCAGCTTGCGGCGGATGAGCTCGGTGCCGGTGGTGATGTTGCCCCACTGGTCGCTGCCGCCCATCTGCAGCTTGCAGTTCTCATGCTCGTAGAGGAACATGAAGTCGTAGCCCTGCACCAGCTGGTATGAGAACTCGGTGAAAGACATGCCTTCGCGCTCTTCGCCGCTCAGACGCTTCTTCACGGAATCTTTGCTCATCATGTAGTTCACGGTGATGTGCTTGCCGATGTCGCGGATGAAATCGAGGAAGGTGAAATCCTTCATCCAGTCGTAGTTGTTGACCATGATGGCGGCGTTGGGGGCGTCGCTGTCGAAATCGAGGAAGCGCGCCAGCTGCTTCTTGATGCACTCCTGGTTGTGACGCAGGGTCTCGGCGTCCAGCAGGTTGCGCTCTGCGGACTTCATCGACGGGTCGCCGATCATGCCGGTAGCTCCGCCGACCAGGGCCACAGGACGATGGCCGCAATTCTGCAGATGCTTCAGCATCATCACTCCCACGAGGTGTCCTATATGTAGAGAATCTGCCGTAGGGTCGATGCCCACGTATGCAGAAACTTGCTCTTTCATCAACAATTCTTCAGTGCCCGGCATGATGTCGTGGATCATCCCGCGCCACTCAAGTTCCTTTACAAAATTCTTCATCTGTCTATATCGTTTTTACATTGATTTCACTTTTTCCATCATCTCGTTAGCAAACTCCTCTTCTCCGTAGGTCTTGAAGATGCTGTTGACGTAGTAGATGTACTGCAGGTTGGCCTTGACTTTTTCTTCGTCCAGCATGCCGCTGTCGGAAGGCCAGCCCTGACCGTAGTACTTGGTGATCTGGACCGTCTCGTCGATGAAAGCGTCGGCGACAGCCTTGGCCTTCTCCATCTCCTCGCCCTTGATGTACAGCTCGATGAGGTTGATCATGCTGTATTCGTTGATGCTTGACAGCGGTGAGGCGTTGTAGGGGAAGTTCTTCTGCGGGATCTTATCGATGCACATGTCGACGATCTCAAGCGCCTTGTCGCGCTCTCCGGCCACCATGAGGGCCTCTGCAAGATTCACGAAGTGGGTCCTGACAGGACATACGGCCAGGAAAGTGTAGAGGTTCTGGTAGTCCACATGGAAATCCTTGGCGAACGAATCGAAACGATATACATTCTTGAAGCGGTCGTACATCATGTCGTAATCCATCGAACCGGCAGATTCAAGAGCGTCGCAGTCCATCGGCACCAGCTTGTATGCAAAGCCGTCGTCGCGCAGGTACTTGGCGTTCTTGAGGTTGCCCTCGCCTGACGAGCTGATGTAGTAGATCGGCCTGTCCCAGTTGTAGTTGCTGAGCAGGTCGAGGATGATAAGGTCGCTCTTGTCGATGGCCGAAGCGTCGATGCGGATGTCGATGTAGTCGAGGATCTGGTCGTAGTGCTTCTCGTCGACAATCTTGTATTTGATGACGTTTTCCTTATTGACGGGGATGCGGATGGTCTTGGCCACCAGGATGCCGTCGTTGGTGCCCTGGCGGTACTTCGGATCCTTGAAGATATCCATCACGTAGCGGCCGTCTGCAGGGTCCTGGAGCACGTCGGCCACCGGCACGTAGTCGTTGGTGCCGTAGAGGTAGTCGATCCTCGGCAGGTCGATGTCCAGCGGCTCTGATTCATACATCTTGCATTTCATCTGGTCGATGTACCAGTCCATTCCGAGCAGAGAGGTGTTCATCACCCTGATGTCGGTGCGGACACCCTCCACTTCCTGTGCGTACCACAGAGGGAAGGTATCGTTGTCGCCGTGGGTGATTATGATTGCGTTCGGGTCGCAGCTGTTGAGGTAGTTGTATGCTATGTCGCGGGCGGTGTAGCGGTTGCTGCGGTCATGGTCGTCCCAGTTCTGGCAGCCCATGAGCACTGTCACTGCTAGGCCGAGGGCGGTGGCCACTCCGGCTGACACAAGCGCCTTGCCAGCCTTCTCTTCAGACGGCTTGAGGATCTTGTCGAACAGGTCTTTCAGCCACATCACGGCCAGTCCTATCCATATCGTGAATACATAGAACGATCCTGCGTATGCATAATCCCTCTCGCGCACCTGGTAAGGCGGCTGGTTGAGGTAGAGGATGATGGCTATGCCGAGCAGGAAGAACAGCAGGAAGTTGATCCAGCAGCCCCGGCCGTCCTTGTTGAGCTGGAAGAAGAATCCGAGCAGACCGAGCAGCAGCGGCAGGAAGAAGTAGTGGTTCTTCGAGCGGTTGTGGGCGAAATAGTCCGGAGACGCCTCCTGGTTGCCCAGGCGCGCCTTGTCGAGGAAGCTGATGCCGCTCTCCCAGTTGCCGCTGGTGACGTCTCCCGGAATCTGGCCGTGGAAGTCGTTCTGACGGCCTACGAAGTTCCAGAAGAAATAGCGGAAATACATATAGTTCAGCTGGTAGTCGAAGAAGAAGCGCAGGTTGTCCTTGAAGTAAGGCATCTTGTTGGCCTTCCACTCGCCGTTGGACATGCGCACCTTGTTGGTCTTGAACTTGCCGCCGGTGTAGGTGTCGTAGAAAGCCTCGTGAGCGGGACTCTGGGTGCTCCACATGCGCGGGAAGACGGTCTTGGCGCCGGAAGGATATTTACCCTGCAGAGGGCTGTCTGTCTCGATGTACCTGTCGCCGAGCTGGGTGTAGTATGTGCTTTCCTTGGCCTCGATCACCGAAGTGTACTGCTGGCCGTAGAGGATGGGGGCGCTACCGAACTGCTCGCGGCTGAGATAGCGGATTAGCGTATAGGGGTTGTTGGGATTATATTCGTTGGTAGGAGTGCCTGCAGATGCCCTGATGAGGACTATTGCGAAGGTCGAATAGCCGATGATGATGGCCAGCAGGCCGAGGACGGTAGTGTGGGCCAGAACTTTGTTCTGCTTGCGGAACCTGGCCAGCAGCAGGAAGCAGACCACGAAGATAACCAGCATCATGAAGGTGGTGCCGACGTTGAACGGGCAGCCGAGCGTATTGACGAAGAATCGGTCAGTGACTGCCAGCAGCTTGGGCAGGAGCGGCACGATGCCGTAGAGCACCAGTGCGACGAAAACGCCGCCGAGGCAGAGCACCAGGAACGACTTCCAAAGCGACACTTTCTCCCCCTCATGCCTCTTGAAGTAAACTATGAAGGCGATGACAGGGATAACCAGCAGGTTCAGCAGGTGCACTCCGATAGAGAGGCCCGTGAGGAAGCAGATCAGGATGATCCAGCGGTTGGCATAGGCCTCGTCAGCCTCTTCCTCCCATTTGAGGATGGCCCAGAAGACCATTGCCGTCAGCATGGACGACATGGCGTAGACCTCGCCTTCCACTGCGCTGAACCAGAATGTGTCGGAGAATGCGTATGCCAGCGCACCGACTACTCCGGCTCCCCATATCGCTATCGCATTGCCGAGGTCCAGCTTGCGGCCTCTGGCCTGGATGATCCTGCGGCCGAAATGCACTATCGTCAGATACAGGAAGAAGATGGTGAAGGCGCTGCAAATGGCGCTGAAGCAGTTCACGGCGGCTGCGGCGTGCTCCGGCTTGGTGAACATCGTGAACATGTGGGCGAACAGCTGGAACACGGGGTTTCCAGGGGCGTGGCCCACTTCCAGCTTATAAGAAGCGGCGATGAACTCTCCGCAATCCCAGAAGCTGACGGTCGGCTCGATGGTTGCCAGGTAGACGAAACTTGAAAACGCCAGAACCACTATCGCGATGATTCTGTTTATCTTGATGAACTTGCTTTTATCCATGTCAGAAAATGATTCCGTAAAACGGCAAATTTAGTAATTACTTTTTTTATACCTAACTTTGTAGCCCTATTAAGCACGTTATGCAGGACTGGAAAGACAGACTCGGAGTAGTATATTCGACCAACCCGGACTACAAATATGAGACCGTGGCTGAAGAAGAGGTCGAGACCTTGCCCGCTTCGCAGCAGAAACTCATCGTGAGCATCGACCGCCGCGCTCGCGCTGGCAAGCAGGTGACCCTTGTGTCCGGCTTCGTCGGCAAGGAAGAAGACCTTGCCGCCCTCGCGAAGACTCTCAAGACAAAGTGCGGTGTCGGCGGCAGTGCCAAGGACGGGGAGATCCTCATCCAGGGCGACTGGAGGGATCGTGTCACAGACCTGTTAAAGAGCATGGGATATAAAGCTAAGAGGGGCAATTGACGGCTGATGACCACATTCCTGCAGACCATCGACAATGCATGGAGCGGCAGTTCGAAGATCGCTGCCTATACTGAATCCGTTGCCAGCGGCTCCGGTCCCGGCTATACATGGCTTACGACCATACTGGTGATTGCCGTCCTTATCTATTGCATCTATTTCTTCCACCAGATAGTGCTTGCCTCGTCACTTTCGATGAGCACCTTCTTCGGCAGCAGCACCAAGATGCAGAGCCTCTGTGAGAACCAGACTTCGCTGTCGTCGGTCAATGCTACCAGCATCATCTGCATCCCTGCGGTTTCCATGCTGGTATATTCCAGGGGCTGGACCTCGATGAACATCCTCTATATGTTCGCGGCCATCGCGGCTTACCTGGCGCTGAGAGTGCTTCTGTTCCGATTCGCAGCGTGGTACAAAGACAGCCGCGGAGTGTTCGAGATTATACGCAATTCCGGCAGGGTCACTGTCGTGGTCGCCTCCCTGCTGGCCGTCCCGGCGTTCGTGATCACTCTGCTGTTCGGACACGATACCTACGCTTTTGCAAAGATCTATCTGATAGCGGTGTTAGCAGTGTGCTACGTCATGTATTGCACAAGGGCTTGCAAGTACCTTCTGGAGGCTGGTTTTTCTATTTTATTCTGTTTTTTATATCTTTGCGCACTTGAATTATTGCCGGCAGGCTTACTGATTGGTGCAATTATTTCATTATGAGCATGTTAGATAGCAAGAAGAGGATTTTGATCTCACAACCTGCACCCACTGCAGGCTCTCCCTATACCGATCTTGTCAACAAATACGGTCTCGATATCGATTTCATCCCCTTTTTCAAGGTTGAACCGGTAAGTCTCAACGATTTCCGCTCCCAGAGAGTCAATATCCTGGACTACAGCGCCATCGTCTTCAGTTCACGCACGGCCATCGATTCGTTCTTCAATCTGGCCAAGAAGATGCGCGTGACCATCCCCGAGACCATGAAATATTTCTGCCAGTCAGAAGCTATCGCCCTGTATCTCCAGAAGTACATCGTCTATCGCAAGCGCAAGATTTTCTTCGGCAACGGTACTTCTGCCTCGCTCATCGACTGCATCGGCTCCAAGCACAAGAACGAGAAGTTCCTCATCTCATGCACCGATTCTCTCCGCAGCGACGTCAAGGCCATGTTCACCAATGCCAAATACAATTTCGGCAGCGCAATCCTGGTCCGCACGGTGTGCAGCGACATCAAGCAGAACGTTGATCTGTCGAAATACGGAATGGTGGTCTTCTACAGCCCCTCAGACGTGAAGTCTCTTTTCCAGAACTTCCCTGAGTTCACTCAGAAAGACCTCCTTCTCGCCACTTACGGGAAAGGTACGGCCAGGGCCGCCAAAGATGCTTCTCTCGCCATCGAGATCGAAGCTCCCACTCCCGAATCTCCTTCAATAGCAGCCGCTCTCTCAAACTATTTCAGCAAATAGCTGACGGGGGGCGCCATGGCTGATCTGACTTATCCCAAGAGCGTCAGGCTGCATCATCGCAAGGCCTTCCAGGAGCTTCTGGATAAGGGTGTATCGCATTACAACTCTGTCTTCAAGGTTATCTGGCGTCTCCGCGAGGATGACGCTGCCGAAGGATGCCGTTTCGCCGTGTCTGTGCCCAAGAGGACGTTCAAGAGGGCGGTGAAGCGCAACCTGCTCAAGCGCCGCACCCGCGAGGCAATCCGCCTTAACCGCGCGCTCCTGCCGGAAGGTTTCGCTGCCGATTTCCTGTTCTTCTACCGCGCCGCCGAAGTCTGCGACTACACCACTGTCGAGAAGGCCGTCGTCGAGGCGTTCGAGGCTATCGCCGCAAAAGATGCACCTAAAGATGAATAAGGTCCGGAAGATACTAGCGTGGCCGGCGCTGAAGCTGATCCGCTTCTACAAGATCTGCATATCGCCATACCTCGGCAGCCACTGCCGCTACACCCCCACCTGCAGCCAGTATGCCTACGAAGCCATCAGCAAGTACGGCATTCTCAAAGGCGGCTGGCTCGCCCTGCGCCGCCTCCTCCGCTGCCACCCCTGGGGCGGAAGCGGCTACGATCCCGTACCGTAGGCCTGGCCCTCCACTCGCGCGCGAATGTGGGACGGGCACAAAAAAAGGCTGACTCCGTTTGAGGGGTCAGCCTTTTTTATTGTAAGACCTTCAGGAATTAGAAGGTGTATTTGATACCAAGGTTAGCATCTGTGTAGCCGAAACCTGCGTGGAAACCGCTGGCGAATGACATGTACAGGCCAGGGTTGTAGTCGATAGAGATGGCGAACGGAATCTTGCTGAAAGCGTACTCGAGACCGAGGTTACCGAATGCGCATGCGAGCAGATAAGTAGATGAAGCGAAAGTTGCACCTACGCCAGCGCCAAGACCATAGAAGAACTGGAGACCGCCGGTGATAGGAACGTTCCAGTCAAAAGTATCAGATACGTAAATGCTGAGAACATTGCTGCTCAGATACAGGTTTGCTTTATAGTCAAAGAAATTAGACGGGCCTGTGAACTGCTTGTAAGTTACACCGACATTACCAGGATAACCACCTTCAAGACCGAAAGCAGCTCTGTAGGGCTGTGCCTGTGCAACAGTCAGAGACAAGAACAATACAGCGATTGCAATAATAAGTTTCTTCATGTTTTTAAGTTTTAGTGATGTATTTTCGACCGCAAATATAGCAATTATTTTTATCTTCGTTCAAAACCGCACTCTATGACCCGTCGCAGCGTCCTCATCATAGTCCTTTCAGCCATCCTCGCTGTCTCTTCCTGCAAGGACAAAATCGGCCCCCAGCCTTTCCCTATGCCCAAGGTGCCGGCCATGATCTCATCGCAGAAAGACTATGCGAACTATCTCGTGTCGCACTTCTGGCAGCCGTTCTTCAGCGAGGAGCGGGAATACTCGAGAGACACATCCCTGATCGGCGGCGTGACAAAGGACGCCTTCTCGCAGGCCTTCATCAACTATGCGACTATGTTGTTCCTGGCTGATACGAAGAGGGGCCTGCAGGAGCAGGAATACCTGATGGAGCAGGCCGAGAAGATGGCGGCGGCCGACCCCCGGAGCAATTTCTTCGAGACGATCACGTCGATCTGCGATGCATATCTATACAATCCCAACTCCCCTCTGCGCAACGAAGAGATGTACATCCCGGTGGAGGAGGCCAAGCTGAAAAGCCAGTTCGTGTCGGATGACGACAAGGCCGAAGCCGCAGCCCTGCTGCCGAGGCTGAAGCTCAACCGCGTCGGCACTCCGGCTGCCGATTTCACCTTCACCCTGCGCAGCGGCAGCAAGATGGACCTCTACGACGTGAAGGCCGACAATACAATAATGTTCTTCTCAAACCCGGGCTGCGAGGACTGCAAGGCTGTTATAGACCAGCTGATGTCGCTTCAGGGGCTGAACGAAGCCATCGCGGACGGCAAGCTGGCCGTGGTGAACGTCTATCCCGACGAAGACCTGAAGGAATGGTTCGCCTACGCCCCGGTATATCCCGACAACTGGTATAACGGATTCGACCAGGACCTCGCCGTGGGCGGAGGCCTGTACAATCTGCGCGCGATACCGTCGCTCTATCTGCTGGATAAAGACAAGAAAGTTATCTTCAAAGATGTGGACCCGATGATGCTTACTGATTATCTTCAGCCTGTTCTTGCCGGTCAACCATCTTCTTCCACTCAATCCAGCCTCTGATGGAGTTGATGAGGTAGAAGCTCCACATGATTACCATAGGACCTGAGTGCGGCTCGCCCTTGACGAGCAGGGCCACCCACATGGCCAAAAACAGCGCATTCGACAGGTTCCACGGCACCCACTGCTCCATATAGGCTTTCACCATCAGCACCATTGCTATTACGCAGAGCATCGTGCTGGCTCCGTCCTGCCACGGCTTTGCGTCGCCGAACTTCACAAGGATGAGCGAGCAGGCCACAATTGCGACTACCGTGATAATGGTGGTGATGATGCGGCCGCGGGCGTTCATCTTGCGGGGAACCACGATGGTGCTCTGGCCGCTGGCCAGCCTCTTGCGCCACTGGAAGAAGCCGATGAACTGCATGGGGGTGTAGTAGAGGCCGTTCAGGGCGGCTGCTCCCCAGAGCTGGCTCTTGAAGCAGATGTAGGCATAGAGAGTCACGTTGATCAGTCCGAAGAGGTAGTTGACGATGCTGCCATTGACGCAGAGCACTACGCAGATGATTCCGGCAATCGACGATATGGTGCCGATTATGTCGAAACTGTTTGTCATGATGGAGTTGACGATGTTGCAAGCCACGATTCCGATGAGCAGGAACCAGTCAAACGGGCCTAACAAGTGTTTCTTTGCCATGATTTGCTATAATGAGTAAGAGGTTATGAACTGGAAATTGTTCTTCCACAAGCCGGTGGGCACATCGAGGTAGCGGCTCCAGCGCACGCCCAGCTGCAGCTCCGCGCCGATGCGGAAGAAGTGTCCCTGCAGGGTGGCCGAGGTTCCGTAGGACCACAGGTGCACCTTGTTGTCGCTGCGCAGGTTGTCGATGGCGCAGTCGATGAAGGGGATGAGGTTGATGCGCATGAAGTAGAACAGGGTGGTCGGCTGGAAGTCGCCGATGTATATGGGCAGGGCGTAGTCCATAGATATCTTGGCGTAGTCGCGCAGGATGTAGGACTGGTAGCCCCTCGGCATCTTGGCAAGGTTGGTGATGGAGCCGTTGTTGCCGTCGCCGGTCTGGTACTGGTATTCGGCGGACAGCTTGATGCCCTGCTGCTTGGTTATGCCGGGCAGATAGCCGTAGGCGTGCATGTATCCCAGCACGCCTGAGTTGTTGAGGTTGCCTTTTGCGTATGAGCCGCGCAGTTCAAGGCCGATGCCGAGCCTCGGCATGAGGGCGGTCTTGGTCATGGGCAGCATGCGGTAGTAGCGGATGCCGTACTGGAAGTCCATGTTGTAATGGATTTTCTGTCCGGCAACTTCAATGACATCGTTGGTGTAGTTGAATGCTATCTCGGGGATCAGTCCGCTGTTGATGCCGCTGCGGCCGAGGTTGATGGGCACATACATCTTCGACGCCAGCTCGAGGGCGGCCTTTCGGGTAGTGTCGACTGTGGCGGACATGATGCCGTCCTTCTCGGTAACGTGTATGATGTGCTTGTTGCGGTCGTTGTAGTCGGCAGCCAGCTCGAAGGCGGGATAGAGGCCGTTGTAGACGAAGTGCAGGTGGCCGGCGTGGAAGCCATGGTGGTATGAATAGCCTATCTGCGTCTCAGCCGTGCCGAGCAGGTTCTGCATGAGGATGGTGGCTCCGGGAGCGGCGAGCTGGTAGTAATGCTCGTAGCTGAGGTTCATTATGCGGTTGACGCTGAAGTAGAGAGGCGCCCAGGAGTGGATGTGGAAGAAATCGGCCGTCTTGCTGAAGTGCTTCGGCTGGAGGGCTTCTATGGAGTCTTTCAGCAGCGCCTGCTCTTCCTGCGTCATCGGGGTGACGTGGGAGGCGGCCATGTCGGCGAAGTATTCGGCGAAGTAGAATTTGTATGGCTCGTCCATCGAAGCCGTCTTGTTGACCAGCGAATCCACCGGGGTGCGCACGGGGTGGTAGCCCTTGTTGTCGTAGTATGTGTAGTAGAGCATCCTGCTCTCGTCGTCGTAATACGGAGAAAAGGCGCCGTACGGCACGTTGGTCAGCTTGGTGACGGCACCCGTAGCGGGGGAGTAACTGTAGAGGTTGGTCACTCCGTCGAGGTCGGTCTGGAAAACTATGTCGTCTCCGTAGTTGCTGAGGTTGAGGATGGTTCGCGTCTGGTCCGGGATCTCGCAGCGCCATGCGTCTACACCCTTGCCAAGGGATATGTCCTGTAAGTTGATGGAATACAGGCCCCATCCGTCGTCGGTCACGACACCGGCGTACATGTTGTCGCCGATCCATACCGTATGTTTGATCTGGCCGTTGTTCGGAGCTCTTACGGTTGCCTCCTTATGGCCGTCCTTGCGGCTGATGATTACAAGGTTGGATCCGCCCTCCAGGGGGTATTCGGTCACCGAGATCAGATCGCCCGCGAACGTCACGGCAGGGTTGTAATAGCGGGTGCCGTGGGTTATGTTGCGCACCTTGCGGGTGTTGATGTCGTATTCCCTGATGATGGAATTGTCCTGGAGTTCCCAGCGTTCGTCGGGGATTATCTCGCTCCACATGAGGCTGTGGTCGGACGAGGCTTTGAGCTGGCTGACGCGGCCCGATGCGGCGAAGGGGCGCAGCAGTTTCTCATTGCCGTCGGCGTCGATGGAAATCAGCTGACTGTAATCCTCATAACCGGCTTTAACGACGTAAATCTTGCCGTCCGGCAGAGCTATGGGAGAGTGGTAAGTCGTGTAGTAGTTGTTGGGGTTGTTGCTCAGCCACTCGGTGTAGTTCGCCGGCCCGCGCTGTTCCAGGTCCTGGCGGAAGTATTCGCGGAACAGCTTGACTCCCGAGCGGAAGTGCTTGCGGGCGGTGTTGTTGGAGTAGCGCATGAAGGCCACGTTGTAGATACCAAGGTTCCAGACCTCGTGGGTCCAAGCCTTCAGTATCTCCCCGGGGTAGTAATAGTTGTCGCTGTAGTACAGGGCCGTGCTGTGCATCAGGTAGCCCAGGGTGTATTTGTTGGGGGCGTAGTTGCGGTATGAGCCGTACCTCCAGTTGTCGTAGCTGCGGTTCTCGCCTTCCATTATGGAGGCTTTGATGTCCATCAGGAAGTCCGGGTCGCGGCCGCGGCCCGTGTTGCTGAAGTTGGTCTCGTTCTGCACCGCGTCTCCTTCGAGGAACCATCCTGAGGGGTACATGCCGACACCGAGGCCGGAAGACTGCTCTCCCATCAGGTAATAAAGGAACTTGAAGAAGCCCTTGGTGTAGTGGGTCATCTGGTCGATGTGCCGTGCCTCGTGAAGCGACAGCTGGGTTTCCCAGCTTTGGCCGTAGCCGCCCTTGAATTCAGGGGTGGACAGCAGGTCGACTCGCTTCGGGGCCCAGACGACGGTGCCGTTGCTCAGCGAGGTGTAGGGGTGCAGCACGATGGGGATGTTGACCATCTCTACGCCCATGCCCTCGTTTGTAAGCTTGCGGTTGCGCTCGAAGTTGTAGAGGTAGACCTTGGCCACCGAGTCCATGTAATTGGGGTAGACGATGCTGAAGTGGGCCGACTTCATCTTGTTCCACTGCACGAATGAGGGGTCGCTGCCGATGGTGTAGTACTGCGCCATAGCCTGGCGGCAGGGGGCAAGGGCCGTCAGCAGGATAATGGCTGCTGCTATCTTCGCAAGTCTGTGGAACGTCTTCTTCATGTGCGCATGTGCGTGCAAACCGCAAAAATACGAAATTTCTTGTAGCGAGGAAAACAATCGAAGGCGATACAGGCAATTGCATAATAAAGATATTCTTCTTATATTGAAGAAAATTACGCACATACCATGACTTTTACCATGATTATTGAGCTGCTGATTGTTCTGGCAGCGCTATACGTTGGATCCCGCTACGGATCCCTGGCTCTCGGCGCTATCTCCGGCATCGGCTTGGCAATCCTGGTTTTCGGCTTCGGTCTCAAGCCCGGCACTCCGCCCACCGACGTTATCTACATAATCATCGCAGCCGTTACCTGCGCTGGCACCCTGCAGGCTTCAGGCGGCATGGACTGGATGATTCAGATAGCAGAAAAGATGCTTCGCAAGCATCCTGACCACATCACGTTCCTCGGCCCGCTGGTGACATTTTTCCTCACCGTGCTGGTGGGAACCGGCCACGTGGTATATACCGTGATGCCGATCATCTGCGATATCTCCCTCAAGAAAAATATCCGTCCCGAACGCCCTTGCGGCGTGTCCTCCATCGCATCGCAGGTGGGTATCACATGCTCGCCCATCGCAGCGGCGGTCGTGGCGTTCGTGACCATCTCCAATGCCAATGGATATATGGTCACCATACCGCAGGTGCTGATGGTCACCATCCCGGCTTGCCTCTGCGGCCTGATGTGCGCTGCCGCCGCTTCTTTCAAGCGGGGTAAAGATCTTGACAAGGATCATGAATTCCTCAGCCGTAAAGCCGATGCCGAACAGTACCAATACATGTACGGCAATACAGCCACAACCCTTAACAAGGTCATCACCAAAGAGGCGAAGGCTTCTGTGTTCGTGTTCCTGGGTTCGCTGCTGGTCATCGTCGGCTTTGCCTTCTGCCAGATGTTCCACACTGCTGACGGACGGACAGTGGCCGAGGCGATTTCGCTGCCCAAGATGAACATCTGCATCCAGATCATCATGTTGATGGCTGCCGCATGCAACATTATGTTCTGCAAGGCCTCTCCCAAGAAGGCAGTGTCCGGCGCTGTCTGGCAGAGCGGAATGGTGGCTGTTGTCGCCATCTACGGCATAGCGTGGCTGGCCGACACGTATTTTGGCAATTACATGGATCAGATGAAGGAGATGCTCTCCGGCCTGGTTTCCAATTATCCCTGGGCCATCGCATTCGTGTTTTTCGTAGTGTCGGTGCTTATCAATTCGCAGGGCGCGGTTGTGGTGGCCATGCTGCCGCTGGCCTATGAACTTGGCATCGCCGGACCGGTACTGCTGGGCGTTCTTCCCAGCGTGTACGGGTATTTCTTCATTCCCAACTACCCTTCAGACATCGCCACGGTCAACTTTGACCGCAGCGGCACGACTGTCATCGGAAAATACCTGCTCAACCACAGTTTCATGATGCCGGGCCTGATTTGCGTCGGTGTATCCACCATCATTGGTTACCTGCTGACCAATGTAGTGTTTGCCGGCTATTTCGCAAGTTTCATTCGCTGAGTTATATCAGAAACGCACGTAATACTCGAACCAGATTTCGTTGAACTTCTGGCCGGTGGGCTTGTTGTCGTTGTAGCGGTATTCAAGCTGAAACATCAGGTTCTTGTGGAGGCGGAACTGGGGAGCGATAGAATAGATGACGGATTGACTGTCCGTATTGGCGTTGTCACGATACGCATCATATTTGAGGAATATCTTAAACCAGTCGACCACGGGCACACCGACAGTTGCATAGTATGCATCTGCGATACCGGAATCGGTTGCAGTTGGATATAACTTGCCGGTCGACGGGTCGATTGAAGAAGCCTTATATCCCTTTGAGTGGACATATTCGGCCCTGGCAGACCAGTTGTTGTGTTCGTACTTTGCGCCGAAGGCATAACGCTTGCGGTCGACCGTTACCTTGCCGTCCGACCAGTCACCGTCCCATGCAAAAGCGCCTATATAGAGATCTTTTATCGGTTGAATCTGGATTGTTCCGATAATGTCTTTCCTGGCATTATTGTCGGCCCTGTTGATACCGTTACCGTTATATAAGCCCAGCTGGTAGTGGATAAGCCTATGCTGGTCCTCTCCCACAGGGAACAGGTCTCCTTGTATTTGAATGCCCAAGTCACGTCCTCCCATGGAAGCCTCGCCGCAGCGGTCCCCCATTCCGGCCAACTTCTTGATGGCCTGGGAGTAATCACCGACGCCCACGTCCCAGGGATTCATGGGGTTCTCAAAGGTGAAGGCACGCTTGAATTCACCCATCTTGATGCTGAATTCCTTGTATCTGGCCCATTCCAAATAAAAATCCTTGACGTGCGGGGTACCGTTGATTTCAAACTGAATACGATAATTGAAATCGCGCAGGACGGTTCCGTCGACATAAGTACGGATAAGCCGTACGCCCAGGCCCGGGCCGTTGTTTGCGCCTTCTTGGCTTGAATACTTGTATGACCCGATGATAAAGGCACCGAATTTAGGCTTGCTCGCAAAATCCGTCAACTTATAGCCATATTGGGGAGAAAAATCCTCTTCCTCTTGGGCGAATGCGGCGAATGACAGCAACAAAGAGCCAATCAATAATAAAAAACTCTTCATCTTCATTGGAAATAGTATAAGTGGCAGACAATCAATGTACCATTACAAATATACGACATTCAGTTTATTTCACCATAGGTCGGGGAAATGGTCTCACTATTTGCCGGAACACCCCACTCTGAACAAAAATTCCTAAATTTGTGACAATGGAAGTCCGTGAAAAAGTCGAATATCTGCCCCATTCCCCCGGGGT
>JAFYZI010000192.1 GCA_017548725.1 Bacteroidales bacterium | reverse complement strand
AGGGCCTTTGGGGCGTGACGGCAGGCATTGCCGGCCAATACGACATCAAGGAGTGGCTGGGTGTACGTGCCGAGGTGAACTGGGCAGAGAAGGGTCACCGCCTCTATCGTAGCCATACGATGAAAACGGTGGACAACAAGACTTACAACCACTATCTGCAACTGCCTGTGATGGCTTCGTTCAGCTTTGGAGGCAGTAAGGTGCGCGGCTTCTGTAATGCCGGCGTGTATGGTGCCTACTGGCTCAAAAGTCATTATCGCGGCTTCGACGTGAATGCGGTGTCGGACAGAACCTATCTGGTGGAGTGTGACCTGGATTTCGACGATGACAGAGACCAGCGCTGGGATTGTGGCTTCGTGGGTGGTTTAGGCGTTGAATACCGTTTTGCCCGTCGTTGGTCAGGACAGCTGGAGGGCCGCTGCTACTATAGTACCACCAGTACGCAGAAACGCTATCAGCGCATTCGTGACCCGCGCTACAACACTTATACAGGCATGCTGGCCACTGTGTTCTACCACTTCTAAAATTAAATAATCGTTTATCGTTCAATGTTCAATGGTCAAATTGTGAAATTGTCAAATTGTCAAATCGTGAAATTGTTTAATTGTTACATTGCAGTAGCAGCGCTGCTGCTCATGGCGGGTTGTCGCGATGATGCCGACCATCTGCTGTCGTATGGCCAGAGCGATGAGCTGGCCTTCGATGAGGCGAGGAACAGCTTTGCCGAGAAGTTCAACGTGTTCTGGGAAGCTATGAACTGTAACTATTCCCTGTGGGATTATGAAGCCTCCTTCGGACTCGACTGGGACAAGGTGTATGACGACTTCATGCCGCGTTTCCAGGCACTCGACGAACGAAAGGACAGCGTGACGGACGAGGAATTCAAGGCACTGCTCACCGAACTGGTATCGCCCTTGCACGACGGCCATCTGGCCATTCAGATGCAGAACCACCATACGGGCAACTACATCATGTTGCAGCCCAACCAGATACGCAACGAGAAACAACGTCCTGACTATGCGCAGGTAAAAGGCTTTGTGCCCTCGCTGGCGGGCTATCTGCAAGGCGAGAATGCTTTGTTGGATTATGACTACTTCAATACTTCCCTTGCTGAAACCTATTTTCGAGTAGACACCGTCAGCGTGCTCAACCAGATTGCTCAGCTGGAGGCTGTTGCCCAGCCTTCCGAGATGCAGCAGTTCCTGTTGAAGGAGCTGCAGAGTTTTATGGCTGACTACCGGGCTGTTGTGACAAGTCCTAATGCCGTTGCTGATTTCAACCGTCTTGCTACCCGCTACGAGGCCTATCAGATTCCTGGTTTGACCACTTACGACGAAGCCGCAGTGAATTATGCCCTAACGGTGAAATATGCCTTGTTCCCAGAGAATATTGTCTACTTCTATTTGAGTGGTTTCTACCTGTCGGCATGGATAACGTGCTCCGCGATCTAGCGGCCGCCCGGGAGAAACTCGAGGCCTGGGGCCGTCCCATCGTGCTGCTGTGCTCCACGGAAACGGCCATGCACCGCCTCCAGGTGGAGATGTCCGAAGGCCGCTACGGCACGCTGCCTTCGACCATCCTCCTGGGCCTGGACGCGGACGGCGCCGTCCAGAAAGGCATTGAGCGAAGCTTGAAAGTCGGCCCTTCGAGCGACGCCGGCACCCCGACCCGCCTCCCGCTCGTCATCCTCGCGGACTCCTTCAACCGCGTCTTCTTCCTCTCCGAAGGCTACACCATCGGCCTCGGCGACCAGCTCGCCTCCACCGTCGCGAAACTGTAAAGCTTATATCCATTGAAAGTGCTTGTACCGGTCCAAATCGTGGACCGGTACAAGCATTTTGGGCCTTTTTTGCTTGTATGGGTCCAAAGAATGGACCTGTACAAGCAGAGCAGCGCTTTATTTCGATAGAATGGATAGAATGTTCTCGTAGGCGGTGCGGCTGTCGGAGAGCATTTGGCGGGAGCCGTATTGTTCGACGGTGAGCCAGCCGGTGTAGCCGGTGGCGAGGAGGTCGTGGACGAGATCGGCGATGGGGATGCAGCCGGTGCCGGCGGGGACGCAGTGCATGTCGGTGGGTGAGACGCGGTCCTTCAGGTGGACGTGGCCGATGCGGTCGCGGAAGAGCTTGTAGGCTTCGCGGGCGTCGTCCCCGGCGTAGATATAGTTTCCGGTATCAAAGACGTGACCCAGGTCGTCCGAGAGGGCGAACAGGGAGTCGAGGCGCTCGGTGTTGAAGCACAGGGAGCGCGGGTTGTCGTAGTCTTCCAGCATGACCTGGACGCCCTGCGATTTGGCCTTGGCCGCGAAGGCGACGATCCGTCGCCGGGCGGCCGCGCGGTCCTCGGCCGTCGCGTCCGGCGCCATCAGCCCGGGCACCAGCAGCAGGCGCTCGTAACCGTGCATCTTCGCGAAATTCAGGGCGATGTCCTCCATATCCGGCTGGTCCCCGGTGGAGAAGTCGATGTCGGCGATGGCGCAGGAATGGGCGAAGCCGAGGCTGTCCAGGGTGTT
>JAFYZI010000191.1 GCA_017548725.1 Bacteroidales bacterium | reverse complement strand
TTGGCAGATTCTTCCAGGAAGAGCCTGGTGTCGCCTTTTGCTGCTGCCTGTGCGAGATTGGTCTGGGTGGCAGACTTGCCCACGCGTGTAACTGTGACTACTTCATAGTCTCCGCCCAGGTCTATACCCATCTTCTGTCCTACAGCGAAGTTGGCGACGTCAGTAACAGGAAGATTATCGGTGCCTTTAGCGAAACTGATGACCGGACCGGTAGAAACCGGGATGAAGATGGTAGTGGGAGCTGTGAGGACTGCGTCGTCAGCCTGCTCCAGCAGTAGGAAGCTGCCGGGGGCTAGAGTAGTTCCCTTCGGGATGATGAGGCTGCGCACGTCTGCCTGGCCGCTGCGGCGTACCACCAGTTCGAGGCGGGACAGGTCGACTTCGCCTGCGCTTGCGTTATAGAGCTCTATGAAAGGAGTGAGGTCCTTGCCGGACATGGCGACTTCGTTGATCTTTATTGCTTCAGCGCTGCGGATGCGGCTGCTGACAGAAGCCTTGCCGTCTTTCCAGTTTGCGAAGAAATAAACTTCTCCGGATGAACGGCCCTTCTTTGGAGAAGTCAGAGTGTACATCGCGCTGAAACTCTCGCCGGGAGCTATCTCTGCAGGCATGCTGCCGCCGCTGGAGAGTTTCCATCCTCTGGGAAGAGAAGATTTGATCGCGAGCCCTTTAACAGGCTTGCCGGTAGTGTTGGTGAAGAATACTCCCACCTGAGCACTGCCGCCCGGAGTATATGAAGTGATGCGGGAGATGCTGAGCGGATATTCGCGGTAGCCGGCTGCAGCGATGTCTTTCTGCACTGCAGCGATACTTTCCTCAGAAGGATAGCCTACAGTCATCACACCCTCGTAGAAGGTTCCAGCAGAGCCGTTGCCGTTGTCACCGCCGTTGCCAAGCAGCATGCCGCCCTTCTTGTGCATAGGGTAGTAGGCGTCGCTGCCTTCAACGCTGTGCGGGCGCGGACCGCTGTAGAAAGTGGTCAGAGCTTCGCCGGTTGCGTCAGCACCGCGGAGGTCCCACTGGTTGCCGCCGCCACCGTTCACGAATACGGACACGAAGCGCCAGTCTGTGATAGAAGGCACGTCGTTCTGCTTGGCTCCGTAGCCTGAGAACAGGCCGGCCTCCATGTCAGACATTATCCACGGGCCTTCTCCGTTTCCGCGGCCCCAGGCAGTTGAAGTACCGTAATAGGTGGTCTCCATTGTGCCGGTGCCCACTGCACGGCCGTTGGTAGACGAGTTACCGTAGTCGAAGCAGCAGCCGCTGTCATAGTGTGTGCCGTCGATTACATAGTAGATACCTTCCGGCTCGTCGTCAATTGCCAGTCCGCGGGCGTTGTTGCAGCGGTAGCCCATGCCGGGCATGATATACGCGCCATAGACCTTGTGGCCGCGGAGCAGGGCAGGGGCCATGTCGGCGATGGAACTGGTGTTGAAGCCGCCCTTGTCAGGACCTACGAAGGTTCCCGGAGGGGCCGGCAGCAGGTCGTTGCCGAGGCCTGACTGGTCGTAGATGATTGAAATGTAGCACAGGGTCTCAGAGCAGAAAGCGTCCTGGGCTGCTGCGTCAGCTATGCCATCGACACCTGCGTAGATGTCCCTCTTTGCTCCGTCACTTGCGCGGACCACCTGGTATAGCGGGCCGTCGTATTGCGAGTCAAGGATGCGGGTTGTGCTGTGGGCTGTTACGCAAGGCGTGCCGCCCTGTCTGTAGATGTCGCAGGGACCCTCTGTGCGCTGTGCGCCGGATCCCAGCTGTTTGCATGCAATCACTGAGGCGATGATCACCAGACAGATGGTTGCGCCGAAAAGTATCTTTTTCATATAGTCAGGGATATATTGTCAACTTGTCCGTTAAAGTTAGGCAATAATTATAAAAAAAGAGGACTGCCGGAGCGGCAATCCTCTTTTTATCATATAAATGGACTATTACCAACCAGGATTCTGAACGAGGTTCGGGTTCTTGTCCATAACTGAAGTCGGATAAGGGAAGAATTCGTGCTTTCCAGCTACGAAACCTACCTTGTCGCCTCTGTCGATAGCCTGGTGAGTTGAAACGGTGTAGAAGCGGCTGTTAGCCTCTGAACCATTCTCCCACTTGATGTTCTGGTCACCAGCCTGAGGAGCGCGGTGGAGTTTGTCGAAGAGTTTCGGAACATCCTTGCCGGCGTTGACAACTCTAGAGGTGTCACCCCAGCGCAGGATGTCGAGCCAGCGGCTGCCTTCGAGCCAGAGCTCGTAAGATTTCTCCTTCTTGAGGACATCCATGTTGACAGAAGTGCTGATGGTCTTAGAACCTGCACGCTGCTGAATCAGATTGATAGCCCAGAGAGCCTGGCCGTTGTCGCCGCTCTGGAGGCAAGCCTCAGCGTAAAGGAGGAGAACCTCAGCATAACGCATGATCACACCGTTGTTCAGACGGACGTTGTTACCGTATGCGCAAGCGTCAGTGCGGCGGAGAAGCTGCTTGAAAGGAAGCCAGAATGACTGTCCGTAAAGACCGTCCTGAACATCAGCGATGCCGACTTTGTCGCTGGCCATCCTTTGCTCGCGAGTCATGGCGTTGATCTCAGGATTCTGATATTCCATGCCGTATACTGCATCGTCGATGTGCTTCAGAGTAGCGTCGAAACGATATGAGTGGCCGTCGTTGGCGAAGAACTCGTCGCCGAACCACTGGGGAACACCAAGTCCGCCCCAACCGTCAACTGAACCGTCATAAACGGCCTGAGGAGCAGCACCAGATACGAAGTGGTCACTACGCCAGTTCCAGATCTGAGCTTCCATCCAGGTTGAGCGCTGGATCATACCGCCCCATGCGCTTATACCGCCATTGTACTCAATGTTCATTTCGAGGACTTTCTCTTCGTTGCAGTCACCTTCGACGTGGAAGTTCTGCCAATATTTCTCACCGGGAACGAGAGCGTATTTGCCAGAGTCGATTACTTTCTTGAGAGCAGCCTTTGCGCCTGCGTAATCTTTAAGGAAGAGGAGAGCCTTGCCCTGGAGAGCATAAGCGAAACCTTTTGTAACCTTGACGGCACCGTCCTTGTCAGTCGGGGATTTACGCTCGTCGAGGTCAGCAGCGGCAGTTTCACACTCTTTAGCAACCCATTTTAAGAGGTCCTCATGTGACATGGGGTTGTCAGGATCCTTGTCAGAGTTGTAAGGCAGACCGTCGGTAATCACATGGTCAATGAACGGAGGGGTATCCCACAAAGCAGTAAGCAGGAAGTAGATGTAAGCGCGCATAACGCGTGCCTCGGCAACTACTCTCTTGGTAGTGGCAGTCTGGCCTCCTTCGGGCAGACCGTCCTTGAAGTTGTCAATTACAAGGTTGCAGGCATAGTTCACCTGGAACAAGTTCTTGTAGAAGTGATCTACAACCTGGTTACCTGAATCATGACGGAACTCGTCGAGCTGAGCCATGAAGTCGTTGTCACCGAAGTTGGAACCGGCAGCATAAGTGTCGTCGCCGCAGTTGTTGAGGGCGGCCTTGTAATCAGTGTAGATGGAGCTACCGTCCTGACCGGTCAGGCGGGTAGCGAACCTGGCGTATGCTGCAGCCAGAGCGGCCTCGGCATCAGCGTCAGTCTTGTAGAAGGTCTCATAAGCCGTAACACCTTTCTGAGGGATGTCGAGACGGGACTCGTCGCAAGAAGCGGCGAAGAACACAACGGCGACGGCGAGAACAGAGAATAATATCTTTTTCATATTCATTCAGTATTAGGGGTTAGAATGTCAGGTTGACACCGAATACCATCTTCTTCATGGTAGGATAAGAACCTGAGTCGACGCCACGTGAAGTAGAGTTGTTGAGTGATGCAGTTTCAGGATCAGCGCCCGGGTACTTCGTGAAGGTGAAGTAGTCATCAAGAGAGACGAAGAGACGGAGGTCGCTGACGAAGAACCTCTGGGTGAGAGTCTTCGGGAAAGTATAACCAAGCTGGATCTGTTTGATCTTGAAGAAAGAACCGTCGAAGACGCAAGCACTTGAGCTGAAGTACTCCCAGCTGTTGTAAATCTGCTTTACGTCAGGATATTTTGCCTTAGCCTTGTCAACTGCGGGGTTGCCCCATGAGTTGTTCCAGTATGTGCTGAGGGTATTGGTCTTGGGACGGTCGGCTGATGCCATCAGGTTGTAGATTTCGTTGCCGGCTACACCGGTGCCAAATACTACGAGGTCGAAACCTTTCCAACCGAGGTTGAGGGTAACACCGTAAGTGATACTGGGGATACCTTCACCGAGGTATTTCAGGTCGTTCGGGCCAGGAGTTGAGGTGATATTGCCGTCCTTGTCATAATACTGAGGAGCACCAGTTGACTGGTCTACGCCTGCATATTCATAACCGCGGAAATACCAGATAGGATAATTTTTCTCAAATGCAGATACGAGCACCTCGTTAAGACCGCTGACAACGTCTGTGGTGAGCCTGTCGAGAAGTGAGTGCACCTCGAGAACTTCGTTGTGGAGGGTTGTGAAGTTGGCGTTGACGCTGTAGAAGAAGTCGCCGATCTGATCTTTCCAACCGAGGTCGAACTCGAAACCGGTGTTGAGCACCTTACCTGCGTTGACAGTGGTTGAAGACACACCGATTTCAGGCACAGGAGCGATAGAGATGAGGAGGTCGTTGGTATACTTCCTGTACCAGTCAGCAGTGAATGACAGACGGTCGCGGAGGAAACGTGCGTCGATACCGAAGTCGAGCTGCTCTGAAGTCTCCCATTTCAGGTTAGGGTTGGCAAGTCCTGAAGGCATTGAACCATAGGTAGGACGGCCGTCGCCGGCTGAAGGGTTGTACTGGTAGATCTGGCCGTTGAGGGCGATAGATGTAGAGTAGCGGTAACCGCTCAATACGTTGACGTTACCGTTGATACCCCAGCTGCCACGAAGTTTCAGGAATGAAACGGCGTCGCGGCTTACGTTGTCCTTGAAGAACGGCTCGTTGCTGATGGTCCAACCTGCAGATACTGAAGGGAAGTAACCCCAGCGTGCCTGCTTAGACAGTTTAGATGAGTCGTATGCGTCAGCACGGAAGTTAGCCTGGACGTTGTAACGGTTGTCGTAGCTGTACTGCAGACGACCGTAGTATGACAGCTGAGCTGACATGTTCGGAGCGTTGCCGACGTTCTTGGTAGCGTCTGAAGTCAGGTAGTCGATATAACGGAAGTTAGCGTCGTAGCCCTTGAGGATATCCGGACCGTTAGAAGAGATGCTTGCGTTGTCGCTATGGTCTTCGATGTATGACATACCGACCATGGCGCCTACAGTGTGCTTGCCGAAGGTCTTGAGGTAGTTGGCGAAGTTTTCCCACTGATAGTAGTAGCTGGTGTTTACATTGGCAGAGATGTCATAGTTGGTAGACTGTGCCATTGCGGTCAACCAGTAAGGCTTTGAGTAGCTGTGGCTGGTGTTGTAGCCAATCCTGTAACCAAGACGTGAGGTGATGGTCAGGCCTGAAATCGGCATGAAGTTGGCTGCCATAGTACCGCGGATGTTGAAACCGCCGCTTGAGCTGTCGGTGCGGTCACGCTGGAACAACGGGTTACCGGTGGCCTCCTGCAGATACTTGGAAGTACCGTAGAAGTCGTTGTTGTGGTTGGGATCGGTCGGGACAGGGTCGCCGGCTGCGTAGTGAGCCTGCATGTCACCGGGAGTATCCTTGATATTATGGTAGTAAGCCGGGGTCAGAGGGTCGATAGAAACGACTGAGTTCAGGAGTGAACCGTAACCTGCAGACACTGACTTGCGGTCCCATTTCTCGATAGAGTTGTTGGTAGAAACGTTGAACCATTTGAAGAGCTGGTAGTCAGCGTTGACCTGAGCGGTGAGACGCTGGTAAACGTCTTTTTTGCCGACAACGATACCGTCATCGTTAACCCAGTTCAATGAAGTGAAGAAATGGCCCTTGTTGTTGCCACCCTGGAAGGTGACGCCGTGCTGCATGCTCCAGCTGGGCTGGAAGGTAGAGTCATACCAGTTGTGGTCTATACCGTTGTAGCCGTTGGCTTTGAGAAGGTCGTCGGTAATGTCGCCTATATAATTATGGTATGCGATGTAATCTTTTGCGCCGAAGATGTCAGCCTTCTTGCCGAGAGACTGGAGAGTGTAACGGCCGTTGTAGGTGATGTGGGCAGTACCGTTGTTGGCGGCACCGGTCTTGGTGGTGATCAGGACAACACCGTTACCGGCCTGAGCACCGTAGATGGCTGCTGAGGCGGCGTCCTTCAGGACTTCCATAGACTCGATCATAGTAGGGTCGAGGTACTGGATGTTGTCAACTTTCAAACCGTCGACGATCAAGAGGGGTCCGATAGAACCGGAGTTAGATGAATAACCACGGACACGGATCGAAGCTCCTTCACCGGGGGCGCCGGAAGTGTTGATGATCTGGATACCTGCTGCTTTACCCTGGAGGGCTGCTGCAGCATCAGTGGTAGAGCGGTTTACGAGGTCGTCAGAGCGGATAGAGGCAACTGCGCCCGTAACGTCGCTCTTACGCTGTACACCATAACCGATTACAACGGTTTCATCAAGCATCTCGACGTCATCCTGGAGTGTGACGACCATTCCGTTGGCCGCCTGGACACTCTGAGTGATGTAGCCGATGAAAGACACTTCCAACGTGGTGCCAGGGG
>JAFYZI010000024.1 GCA_017548725.1 Bacteroidales bacterium | reverse complement strand
CTCGCTGAAAAAACAGTAAGGTAACTTTTGATACATGCACATAGACGAAAGCATCGCCCTCAAAGCGATGCTTTCTGTTTTGTTTTGGGTGCCAGGTGGGACTCGAACCCACGACATTCAGAACCACAATCTGACGCTCTAACCAACTGAACTACGGGCACCATGTCTGGACGCGTATAACACATCCGGCGGCAAAGGTAACAATCTTTTCCGTTTTGGAAAAACAATTTTTATATTTGTCCGAATTTCCCGCAGTATTCATCATAACAACAAATAATATCATATGGCAAGAGAAATAAAGTTCTCTCTGGTTTACAGAGACATGTGGCAATCGTCCGGCAAATACACCGCCCGCGCCGACCAGCTCACAGAGATAGCTCCGGTAATCATCGACATGGGCTGCTTCGACCGCGTCGAAACCAACGGCGGCGCCTTCGAGCAGGTACAGCTGCTCTACGGACAGAACCCCAACAAGGCAGTCCGCGCCTTCACCGAACCGCTCCACAAGGCTGGCATCCAGACCCACATGCTCGACCGCGGCTTGAACGCGCTGCGTATGTATCCCTGCCCGGTCGACGTGCGCAAACTCATGTATAAAGTTAAGCACGCACAGGGCGTAGACATCACCCGTATCTTCGACGGACTGAATGACGCCAACAACATCATTCCCTCTATCAAATACGCCATCGAAGGCGGCATGATCCCCCAGGCATCCCTGTGTATCACATATTCTCCCATCCACACCGTAGAATATTACACCAACCTGGCCGAGAAACTCATCCAGGCTGGCGCCCAGGAGATCGCCCTCAAGGACATGGCCGGTATCGGCCGTCCCTGGTCACTCGGACAGATTGTAGCAGGCATCAAGAAGAACCATCCCGAGATCGTGATCCAGTATCACGGCCACAGCGGCCCCGGCTTCTCAGTAGCATCTATGCTCGAAGTTGCCAAGGCAGGCTGCGACGTGCTGGACGTTGCCATCGAGCCTCTTTCATGGGGTAAGATCCATCCCGATGTAATCACCATCCGAGCCATGCTCAAAGATGCCGGCTTCCAGGTGAAAGACATCAACATGAAGGCATACATGGAGGCCCGCGCCCTCACCCAGAAGTTCATCGACGACTTCCTGGGCTACTTCATCGAGCCGACCAACCACCATCTGACCTCACTGCTCGTGGGCTGCGGCCTGCCGGGCGGCATGATGGGCTCGATGATGGCCGACCTCAAGGGCGTGCATCCCGCAGTCAACATGTACCTGCGCAACAACGGCAAGCCCGAAGTTGCCCTCGACGACCTCGTTGTCAAACTCTTCGAGGAAGTTGAATATGTATGGCCGAAGGTCGGTTATCCGCCGCTGGTAACCCCGTTCAGCCAGTATGTGAAGAACATCGCGCTGATGAACATCATGGCAGAAGCCCAGGGCAAGCCTCGCTACAGCCTGCTCACCGACAAGAGCATCTGGGGCATGATCCTCGGCCGCAGCGGCGTCCTGCCCGGCCCCGTAGCTCCGGAGATCAAGGAACTCGCCAAACAGCAGGGCATGGAATTCTTCGAGGGAGACGTCCAGGCTCTCTATCCCGACGACATGGATCAGTACCGCAAGGAGATGGCCGACAACGGCTGGGAGCTCGGTCCCGACGACGAGGAGCTCTTCGAGCTGGCCATGCACCCCACTCAGTACCGCGACTACAAGAGCGGAGCAGCTGAAGCCCGCTTCAACAAAGACCTCGAGGCCGCCAAGGAAAAAGCCGGCGCTCCGATCATCGTCAAACGTCCCGTTGTGGAAGTGCCCAAGACCGATGCCGGCAAGTTTCAGGAAGAGCATCCGAAGGCCCACGCCGTACAGGCCGAGGCCGACGGTCAGGTTATCTGGGAGTACGACGTTGTCGACAAGTCTATGGCTCCGCGCGTAGGCAAGGCAGTCAAGGCCGGCAGCGTAATCTGCCACATCCAGACTCCTTACGCCCTCGAGACCGTCAAGGCGGCCTACTCTGGCAAGATCGTAGCCGTCTATCCCGCCCAGGGCGACAAGGTTGCCAAGAACGAAATCATCGCGTTCGTGGAGTAATCCAAGATTCACAAATAAAAATAACGGCCGCATAATCAATGCGACCGTTATTTTTTTATGCACGGCAATTAGATGGCCGCCTTCACCTTATAGGTTTTTCCAGCCTTCGTATCCAGGTCGTACTCATATACTTTCTGGAGCTCGGGCATGGCGGCGGTGTGGCCGGGGGCTACGAGGGGAGTGGCGATGTCGGCGCTCTCCATGAGCTTGTTGGGGTTGTCGCCCCAGGCTTCGGTGAGGCCGTCGCCCTGGAGAGGAACGTATGAGCGGATGCGCAGCTTGCCGCCGATGAGCGACTTGATGCTGGCCTCGGTGAGTTTGGCTCCGTCCCATTTTATGGCGACTTCATAGCCTCCGCGGGCCTTGAGGCCTTCCACGCTGCCTTTGGCCCATGCGTCGGGAAGGGCGGGGAGGAGGTGCAGGGCTCCGTCGTGGCTCTGGAGCAGCATCTCGGCGACTCCGGCTGTCAGGCCGAAGTTACCGTCGATCTGGAACGGGGGATGGGCGTCGAAGAGGTTGGGATAGGTCCTGCCTGAGGCCCGGCCCCAGCCTTCAGAGGTCTGCAGAGTAAGCATGTTGTTGATGATCTTCAGGGCGTGGTTGCCGTCGAGCAGACGGGCCCAGAGGTTGACTTTCCAGCCGATAGACCAGCCGGTGGCCATGTCGCCGCGGTAGATCAGACTCTGCTTTGCTGCCTGGAACAGCTGCGGATTCTTGTAGGGAGATATCTGGTTGCCCGGGTAGAGGCCGTAGAGGTGCGACACGTGGCGGTGTTCGTTCTTCGGGTCGTCGAGGTCTTCGAGCCACTCCTGAAGCTGGCCGTACTGGCCGATCTGCATCGGAGGAAGCTGAGACATAGTCTTCTTCAGCAGAGCGATGTACTCAGTGTTTTCGGGATGGACCATTTCGGTGGCAGCAATGGAATTGGTGAATACGTCGTGGAGCAGCTGTATATCCATCGTGCAGCCGGCAACTATCATGCTTCCCCAGCCGGGAGGGCCCTGCTCGGGAGAAGTCGAAGGCGCTGTCACGAGCCATCCGTATGCGGGGTGCGGGATGAGGTAGTCGATATAGAAATCGGAGAGTCCCTTGAACAGGTCGTAGTTCTCGGCGATGAAGCTCTCGTCGCCGCTGTAGAGATAATGCTGCCAGAGCTGCTGGCTAAGCCAGGCTCCGCCCATCGGCCATACATAGTCTCCGAAATCCACGGGACCGGTGATGCGCCATATGTCGGTGTTGTGGTGCACAACCCATCCGTCGCAGTCATACAGTTTCCTTGCGGTGCCCTGACCGGTGACGGCGAGCTCCTGTACCATCTTGATCATAGGCTCGGAAGTCTCTACGAGGTTGGTGACTTCAGAAGGCCAGTAGTTCATCTCGGCGTTGATGTTCACGGTGTACTTGCCGTCCCAGGGGGCAAGCAGGCTCTGGTTCCAGATGCCCTGCAGGCCGGCAGCCTGACCGCCGGGCTGAGAAGAGCAGATGAGCAGATACCTTCCGTACTGGAACATCAGTGCCACGAGGGCCTGGTCTTTTCCGTCCTTGAAGTTGGTAACGCGGAGGTGAGTCTGATCTTTCGAGCCTTCGCCTAGGTCGAGCTTGACACGATCGAACTGCTTGGCGAACAGCTTCTGGCTGGCCTTGTATTCGTTGTTGAAATTCTTCTTCGAGGCTTTCTTCATCAGGGCGGCGCTGCGGGCCATCTCGTCGGCGCTGATGTCGTTGTAGTTGACGAAGTTGGTGGCTGCGGTGATGTATATCGTGACGCTGTTGGCGCCCTGGACGTCTATGCTGTCGTCATTGACTGTAACCTTGCCACCTTTGGCCTTCACCCTGGTGCGGTTGGCGAAGCGTACCTTGCCGGGAATGCCTTCGTGGGTCGATGCGGTGGCGGTGAGCAGCAGGTCCTTGCCTTCCGAGAAGACTTTGTACTCCTTGAAGGGAGTCTCGTAGCGCAGCTTGAAGCTGATGGCACCGCGTTTGTCGGCGCTCAGGCGCACATACACTCCGTTGTTGCGGAACGAAGTGAAATACTCCCTGGTGTAGGTGACGTCGCCGACCTTGTATCGTACTGTGGCCAGCGCTTTCTCGAGGTCCAGGTCGCGGTAGTAGTCCGTGGCCTGGTCGTGGCCTTCGAAATCCAGCATCAGGCTTCCGATGGTCTGGTAGGGCATGCCGTGGATTCCGGTCATGAAGTTTTCCTCAAGGAGCTGTGATGCAAGACGGCCTTCGCCAGCAAAGATGGCTTCACGGACTGCCGGCAGGGCTGCCAGGGCTTTGTCGCTGTCGTTGCGGTGAGGGCTGCCGCCCCAGATGGTTTCTTCGTTGAGCTGGATGCGCTCGGTGGCCGTGCCTCCGAATATCATTGCTCCCATTGCGGAGTTGCCCAGCGGCAGGGCTTCCACCCACTGCTGAGCTGGCTGTGCATACCACAGCTTGAGATTGTCGTCTGCCTTCGAAAAGAAGCAGGAAAGGCAGGTCAGGCACAATACGGCCGATAATAAGCGTTTCATAGTAGTAGTAGAGATAGTATTTTGCAGACTTTGTGCGGAAGGCGTCCTCGTCCTTGCGCCAGTAATCTTTTATGTCGTCGAAACTGTAGTTCTTGCGGAACGCCTCGCGGATGTGGTTGCTGCCAAGCACCTTGTCGAACATAGCGTATTTCGAGGCGTCGGTGCCGCCCAGAGGCTTCTGGGCGGGATACATGCGGGCCACAACCTGCATCACATGGAACTGGATCTCGGTGAGCCTTGCGGCGGCGTAGTCGGTGAAGAAGATCTGCACTCCGCCGACCGTCTTGCCAGCCGATGAACCCGAGGTGGGCTGGTAGTATGTGGGACGGAAGCTGACGCCGGGCAGGTTCAGGGCGTTGAGCGCGGCGGCGAACTTGTCGGCGTCGGTGATCCATGTGGCAGCGAAGCACTCGAAGGGGAGGGTGTAGCCCACGCCTATGTTGAGGTAGCCTCCCAGCTCACCGATTATGCCGGAGGCCGGATAGCAGAATGCAGTCTTGGGATGAGGCATGTTGGGGGAGGTGGGTACCCACGGCAGGCCCGTGTCTTCAAAGGTCATGTCGCGGCACCAGCCTTCCATCGGAACCACTGTCAGCTTACATCTGCGAGGGGTCTCACGACCGTTCTGCCCGCGCACCATGCCTTCCTCGTTCAGCATGCGGGCCAGCTCGCCCACCGTCAGTCCGTAAACGTACGGAATCTCGTACATGCTGACGAAGGAGAAATAGCCGCTCTCCACGAAGCTGCCCTCGACCTTGCGGCCTCCGAGGGGGTTGGGCCTGTCGAGCACTATCACTTCGATGCCCAGCTCGGCACAGGCTTGCATCACGAGGCCCAGGGTGCTGATGAAGGTGTAGGAGCGGCAGCCGTTGTCCTGGATGTCATAGACCACTGCGTCCAGCCCCTGCAGCATCTTGGCCGTAGGCTTGCGGGTGCTGCCGTAGAGGGAATAGATGGGCAGGCCGGTCTTGGCGTCGGTGGCCTGCGCCACATAGCCGCCCGCCTGGATGTCGCCGCGCACTCCGTGCTCAGGTCCGAAGAGGGCCACGAGCTTCACGCCGGGGGCGTTGAAAAGAATGTCGACGGTGGAGTTCAGGTTGCGGTCTACGCCGGTAGGGTTGGTGACCAGCCCTACGCGCTTGCCCTGCAGCACTGCAAAATCACTCTCGACCAGCACTTCGAGACCGGTTTTGACGGTCGCGGATGCACTAAGTGTAGCAGCCAGGAACAATATGGTGAGCAGTTTTTTCATTGCGTCAGTCTTTTTTCTGTCCGAAATCGGCCGGCAGTTTCTCCCTCACGAGGAAGGACGCCACAATGAACGGGATGGTGCATATACATACCCAGACAAAGAACAGGGTGTAGCCGATGCTGTCTGCGATCCATCCTGCTACCATGCCAGGCAGCATCATGCCGAGGGCCATGAAACCGGTGCCTATGGCGTAGTGGGCTGTCTTGTGTTCGCCTTTGGCT
>JAFYZI010000190.1 GCA_017548725.1 Bacteroidales bacterium | reverse complement strand
TTTACTGGGGCTCCGCCCCAAACCCCGCCGCTCCGGCCTGCTATCAGCATATGCTTCCCTCACGGCCTCCGCTAGCGGCTGCAGCCGCCATACAAGCAGAAAGGCCCGCCCGGACAAAATCGGGGTACCATGTTGCCTTACGGCATTCTGCCGACTAACGCCATCTGCCAGCTAAGAACAGTATTCACGGTTTAAGTGCGGTTGTACTGCAACTATTTGGACCCATAACCGCACTTGATATGATATAGGACATCAGTTGCCGCTCCAGTGCGGTAGGTCGGTCGGATTTCGTACTGACCTACCGCGAAAACGGCCTATTTTGCGGTAGGTCGTCCTAAAAACAGTAGACCTACCTCACTGGAGCGGCAGTAATACCTAAGACTACATAGAAATAGCCGGCTGAGTTCAGTCGGCTATTTCTTGTGCTGTGTAACGCGATGGTAACTTAGTCGAGGCTGCGGCAGAGGGCCTGGTTGGCGGCGCGGACCTTGGCTTCGTCCATCTTGAGGATCTTGCGGTCGTAGGTGAACAGACCGTTGACTTCTGACTCGACGTCGGTAGTCTGGGTGTAGATGGCGGCTGAGAAGCCCTTCGGCACGAGGTCGAGCATCATCTTGGCGTACTCAACGTAAGTGTTTGTAACGACCTCGGTCTGGTCGAAGCTTACGTAGCCCCAGTTGCGGTTGCTGCCCTCGTCCCAGAGGTGGCCTGAGATAGGATAGCCGATGCCGCCGTACTCACCGAGCACATTCACGAAGCCGGGCTCGTAGAAGGTCATCTTGGGTTCCGGATAGTGATGCTGGTCGATGATGTCGCCGACGCGGAAGTGGTTGCCGCCGCTGGCTGTATTCACAAGGCGGAAAGGATCGTTGGCGGCAGTCCATGCAGCCACTTCAACTGATCTTGCCTGGCCCCATGCCTCGTTGTATGGAACCCATACAACAACGCAAGGGTGATTCTTGAGCTGGTCCATGATCTCGCCCCAGTCTGAATAATACTGCTGCATAGAAGCGTCGCTGCGCACCTGAGGATCAGTCTCCAGGAACTTCCACTGGCCGCTCCAGTCAGTGCCGCGGCGGTCGCCGCTGGGCATATCCTGCCATACCAGCATGCCGAGCTTGTCGCAGTAGTAATACCAGCGGTCGGGTTCAACCTTCACGTGCTTGCGGATGGTGTTGAAGCCGAGGTCTTTGGTGCGCTGGATGTCGAACTTGAGAGCCTCGTCGTTCGGAGCGGTGTAGAGACCGTCAGGCCACCAGCCCTGGTCGAGGGGACCCATCATGAAGATGTCCTTGTTGTTGAGCTGAGCCCTCAGGATGCCGTTCTCGTCGGCAGCCTTTGATATCTTGCGCATTGCTGTATAGCTGCGGACCTTGTCGATAGTCTTGCCGTTCTGGCGCAGTTCGACGTTCAGGTCATAGAGGAAAGGATCGTCAGGAGTCCAAAGGTGCTGGTTCTCGACGTCCATCATGATGGCGGGGTCGTCAGCGGGAATGGTGACTGATGAAACAACCTTGCCGTCAGCGAGAAGTTCTATGAACAATTCGCCTTCATTTTCCTCTAATTCGGCTGCAACTATCAGAGTAGAAGCGTCGATATTCGGGATGAGGGTCAGGTCTTTGATGTAATTCTTCGGAACTGGCTCCAGCCATATAGTCTGCCAGATGCCTGAAACAGAGGTGTACCAGATGCCGCGGGGCCTGCGAACCTGCTTTCCGGTAGCCATGAAACCGTCGTCGCTGTTGTCGATGACTTCAACTCGGATGGTATTAGTGCCCTTCTTTGCTGCATCGGTGATATCGGCAGAGAAAGAAGTGTAGCCGCCTACATGGTGGGCGACTTCCTTGTCATTGATGAAGATGGTCGCTTCCTGGTCGATGGCGCCGGCATGCAGAAGCACTCTTCCTTTGAGCTCCTTGGCGCTGAGCTTGAATTCTCTGGTGTAGATGAGCATCTCATTGGGCTTGAGGGTCTCTCCAACGCCTGAAAGGGCAGATTCGATGGCGAAAGGCACCAGGATCATACCTTCCTTGCTGTCGGTCTTGTAGTTCCACAGGCCGTTGAGGCTGGTCCATTTTTCACGGACCATCTGGGGCCTGGGGTATTCACCGTAAACGTCGGCGACCTTGAGATTTTCGCCCCATTCAGTCATTATCTTGTCTCCGGCAGGCTGCCAGTCATATTCGATAGCTTTCTCCTTGCAAGAAGTAGCGGATAAGATAAGGCAGCAGGCTGCTGCCAGGGTCAGAAGGAAATTGCGCATTTGATTTTGTTTTAGATTAGATTGAGCGAATATACGAATAAATAGCTAATTTTACTGACAGAAAACCAGACTTCGATGGAGATTATCATCATACCCGCAGCCATTGCCCTTGCAGCCTGTATTGCAGTCATTTTCCTTGTTGTCAAGAACAACTCGCTGAAGCACGAGATGAGCGCCCGCAAGGATGCTTTCGAGTCGGAGATGGCGGCAAAGCAGAGTTCCTTCGATGCTGAGATGGCGGCCCGCCAGAGTGCTTTCGAAGCCACCGCGGCTTCGATGGAGAAGAGCCACGCCACCCAGATTGCAGCGCTGAAGGAAAGCCACGAGAAGATCCAGAAGGCACTGGAGAACCAGCTGGCTGAGACAAAGCAGTCCTGGGAAGATCAGAAGAGAGTTGTAGAACAGCAATTCTCGGCTTTGGCTGGAGAAGTCCTGGACAAGAAGTCAGAAGCCTTCCAGAAGGTCAATCAGGAGAAGATGGATGCCATCATAAATCCTCTGAACAAGGCTCTGAAGGATATGCAGGAAAGTGTCCAGCAGACCCGTGACCAGGGCAACCAGAACAAGGCGGCTCTGGAGAAGGCCATTGAGGAGATGATGAAGCAGTCGCAGTCGCTGGGCCAGGAGGCCGGCAGGCTGGCGAACGCCATGACCACGAAGACCAAGATCCAGGGCAACTGGGGTGAAATGATCCTGAAGGAGCTGCTGGACAGCCAGGGACTGGAGGAGCACAAGCACTACGACCTTCAGTACACCCTTCGTGACAGCGGCGGCAGCTCTCTGGAAAATGAGGATACCGGCAAGAATATGCGGCCCGACGTCGTAGTATACTATCCCGACGAAAAATGTGTCATCATAGACAGTAAGGTGTCCCTCACAGCCTTCATCGACTATTGCAACGCAGAGGATGATGAGAGCCGCGCCGACGCTGCCCGCAAGCATCTGCAAAGCGTCAACCAGCATGTGAAGGAGCTGGCGGCAAAGAACTATGCCGGCTATGTCAAGGCCCCCTACAAGAGCCTTCCGTACGTCATAATGTTCATGCCGAACGAGACAGCGTTCCAGCTGGCCATG
>JAFYZI010000189.1 GCA_017548725.1 Bacteroidales bacterium | reverse complement strand
CCAGCAGGGATGCGACGGCCTGGTATGCGTCGTCAACCTTGATCATAGTGGCCGGAACAGGCTGCGCGGGCACGAAAGAACGGTTCACCAGTATTGCCGAAGCCTTGGTGGTGTAGACGTAGTGCTCGTATTTGGGGTTGGCGAAGAAACAGATATTGCCGGGCTTGCCGTTCTCTATGCGGGCAGGCGCCGAAATCCTGACATCAGGGTTCCCGACAATTTCGCCGTTCAGCTTCTGTGCAATTTCCCGAACTGTAATCTCCATGGTTTCTACAAAGGCAGTCTGCTGCTCTCAAATATTATGCAAAGAAAACCCTTTTTACTGAATAAACAGTAATTAAAATTTGATATATAGCTCAGAATATCTATATTTGCGCTCGATTTGAGGGGACAGAAAGTCCTCTCTTTTTGTTATATGAAGCAGAAAGAAGAACTTGAAAAGGCCGCTGCCGGCTATGTCGAAGGGAAAGACCTATTCGTCGTCGACATCAAGATTTCGGCAGACAACGACATCGACATCACAATTGAATCTGACGACCGCGACGTCACTCTTGACGACTGCGTGGAGATGAGCCGTTACATCGAGAGCAAGCTGGATCGCGATATCGAGGATTTCTCCCTGACAGTAGGTTCTGCCGGTCTGACAGCTCCTTTCAAGCTTCCGAGGCAGTACCGCAAGGTCGTGGGCAGCATGATCGAGGTTACTTACCGCGACGGACACCGCCAGAAAGCGACTCTGGAGAGCGCCGGCGAAGACGAGTTCGAGATCTCGTACGAGAAACTCGTGCAGGTAGAGGGGCAGAAAAAGAAAGTTCGCGAAAGCGTCCGCGAAACCTTGAAGTACACCGACATCAAGTCGGCCAAAGCAGTAATAAAATTTTAAAAATTATAAATTATCGACATGGAAGGTTTGAACCTTATCAGCACATTTGCTGAATTTAAAGAATTAAAGAGCATCGACCGCCCCACCATGATGAGCGTGCTGGAGGATGTCTTCCGCACCCAGCTGGAGAAGATGTACGGAGAAGATGCCAATTTCGACATCATCATCAACATCGACAAGGGAGACTTCGAGATCTGGAGAACACGTCAGGTGGTGGAGACTGTCGAGAACCCGGCAACCGAGATTTCACTCGAGGAAGTCAGGGCTATCGACGATTCTTACGAGGTGGGCGAGGACTACACCGAGAAGGTGGAGCTTTCAAGCTTCGGCCGCCGCGGCATCCTCAACCTGCGCCAGAATCTGTCAGGCCGCATCATGGACATCGAGAAGGCCAATCTCTACAACAACTACCGCGACCGCGTGGGTGAAGTGATCGTCGGCGAAGTTTATCAGTCATGGAAGAAAGAAGTGCTCGTGATGGACGAGAACGGCAACGAGCTGGTTCTCCCCAAGACAGAGCAGATCCCTACCGACCATTTCCGCAAGGGTGAGACCGTGAAGGCCGTCATCATCAGCGTGGAGATGCGCAACAACACCCCTGTAATCACCCTGTCGCGTACAGCCCCCATCTTCCTCGAGAGACTCTTCGAGCAGGAAGTGCCTGAGATCTTCGACGGACTGATCACCATCAAGAAGGTTGTCCGCATCCCGGGTGAGAGGGCGAAGGTAGCCGTCGAGTCATACGACGAGCGCATCGACCCTGTAGGAGCCTGCGTAGGTGTGAAGGGTTCGCGTATCCACGGCATCGTCCGCGAGCTGCGCAACGAGAACATCGACATCATCAACTGGACTTCCAACAAGCAGCTGCTCATCCAGCGCGCGCTCAGTCCCGCCAAGATCTCTTCAATGGAGTTCAACGAGGCCAACAAGAGCGTCAACGTATATCTCAAACCCTCTGAGGTCTCTCTCGCAATCGGCAAGGGCGGCAGCAACATCAAGCTGGCCGGCATGCTTGCAGACTACGACATCGAGGCTTACCGCGAGGTTGACGAGAACGAGCAGGTTGACGAGGAAGACGTAATGCTCGAAGAGTTCAGCGACGAGATCGAGCAGTGGATCATCGACCAGCTCAAGAGCATCGGTCTGGATACCGCCAAGAGCGTGCTCGCACTGCCTGTAGACGAGATCGCCCGCAGGAGCGACCTAGAAGAGGAGACTGTGGAAGACGTACAGAAGATCCTCAGGGCAGAATTTGAAGACTAATTAAAAACAACAATACGGGAGATTTATAATATATGTCAGAAGGAACGATACGAATCAGTAAGATAATGAAGGACTTCAACATCGGTCTGGGGACCCTTGTCGAATTCCTGAAGAAGAAAGGGGTGGAAGTAGATGCCAACCCCGGAGCCAAGATCAGTGCCGAAGCATTTGCCCTTGTAGAGAAAGAGTTCAGCAAAGAGCAGCTCATCAAGGAGCAGTCAAGGAAGGTGGCCATCACTGTCAAGGAAATCACCGACAAGGTGGAGCACAGCCGTGATAACGCCGAAGATACCGAGCTTGAGAAGGAGATTATTATCAAGACCAATGTGCTTGCAGAAAAGCCGAAAGTCAAGAAGCCTGATCCTGTCGCCAAGGTGGAAGAGAACGAAACTCCCGTCAACGTCCCTTCTGACCGTCCTGACATCAAGGTGATAGGGAAGATAGATCTCGACAAGCCGGCTGCTCCTAAAGCTCCCGAGAAGGTTGAAGAGAAGCCCGAGGAGAAGAAACCCCAGCAGGCTGCTCCCGTAGAGGCTCCCAAGCCGGCAGAGGCCCCCAGGCCTGCGGCTCCGGAGTACATCGAGACCAAGGTTGAAAAACTGCAGGGTCCCAAGATCAGCGGCACCATCGACCTGAGCAAGTTCGAGAAGAAGCCTTCCCAGAAGCAGGACAAGGAACCTCAGCAGCACGAGCAGGGCGACAAGAACAAAGCCCGCAACAACAAGGGCAAGCGCGAGCGCATCCACAAGAGCGGTGCCAACAAGGTTGATGTCAACAGCCCGGGCGGCAACGGCAACGGCAACCAGGGCGGCCGCCGCGGAGCGAACGCAGGCCGTGGCCGCAGCAAAGATTCCTTCAAGTTCGTAAAAGCCGAACTCGACGAGGAAGAGATCCAGAAACAGATCAAAGAGACCTACGCCCGCATGACTGAGGGCAAGGGCAAGACCAAAGGTGCAAAACACCGTCGTGAGAAGCGCGACATGTTCGAGCAGAAGATGGAAGAAGAGCACCGTATGGAGATGGCTTCAAGCAATATCCTCAAAGTTACCGAGTTCGTGACGGTCAACGACCTGGCCATCCTCATGAACAACACTCCGGTGACCAAGGTTATCGAAGCCTGCATGAACCTCGGACTGATGGTGTCCATCAACCAGCGTCTCGACGCAGAGGCCCTCGTGCTCGTAGCCGAGGAGTTCGGATATAAGATTGAATTCGTCGACGCCGACACCCAGGGCAGCATCTCTCAGGAAGAAGACAAGCCCGAGCAGCTTGTGGAGCGTCCGCCGATCATCACCGTGATGGGTCACGTAGACCACGGTAAGACCTCCCTGCTGGATTACATCCGCAAGACCAACGTCATCGCCGGCGAGGCGGGCGGTATCACCCAGCACATCGGTGCCTACAACGTGAAACTGCCTGACGGCCGCCACATCACATTCCTCGACACCCCTGGTCACGAAGCCTTCACGGCCATGCGTGCCCGCGGTGCGAAGATCACCGACATCGCCATCATCATCGTGGCTGCCGACGACGCCGTGATGCCTCAGACAATCGAGGCCATCAACCACGCCCAGGCTGCAGGTGTGCCTATGGTGTTCGCCATAAACAAGATCGACAAGCCGGGTGCAAACCCCGAGAAGATAAAGGAACAGCTTGCAGGCATGAACATCCTCGTAGAGGACTGGGGCGGCAAGTACCAGTGCCAGGAGATATCTGCCAAGAAAGGTATCAACGTCGACAAACTGCTCGACAAGGTGCTGCTTGAGGCTGACATGCTCGAACTCAAGGCCAATCCGAACAAGAACGCTGTCGGCAGCGTCATCGAGTCGTCTCTCGACAAGGGCCGCGGTTATCTTGCGACCATCATGGTCCAGGGCGGTACGCTGCACGTCGGCGACGTGATGCTCAGCGGCTGCTATACCGGTAAAGTTAAGGCAATGTTCAACGAAAGGGGTCAGAAGATCGACGCCGCAGGCCCTTCTACTCCTGTATCCGTGCTCGGTCTGAACGGTGCGCCTACCGCAGGCGACAACTTCAATGTGCTGGACGACGAGAAAGAGGCCAAGGACATCGCCAACAAGCGTGAGCAGCTCATCCGTATCCAGGGCATCAAGACTACTCAGCACATCACCCTCGAGGAGATCGGCCGCCGTATCGCCATCGGCAACTTCAAGGAACTCAACATCGTGCTCAAGGCCGACGTGGACGGTTCTATCGAGGCTCTCACCGATTCACTCATCAAGCTTTCTACCGAGGAGGTGAAGGTGAACGTAATCCACCGTGCCGTAGGTGCCATCTCGGAGAGCGACGTGCTGCTGGCCGCCGCATCGAATGCCATCATCATCGGCTTCCAGGTGCGCCCGAGCGCCAACGCCCGCAAGATGGCCGAGAAAGAAGGCATCGAAATCCGTCTCTACTCAGTCATCTACGACGCAATCAACGAAGTCAAGGACGGAATCGAGGGTATGCTTGCTCCTGAGGAGAAAGAAGAGATCACAGCTACAGCCGAAGTCCTCGAGACCTTCAAGATCTCGAAGGTCGGCACCATCGCCGGATGTATGGTCCGCGACGGCAAGCTGGTGCGTGCTGCCAAGATCCGCGTGATCCGCGACGGCATCGTGGTCTACACAGGCGTGCTCGGCTCGCTGAAACGCTTCAAGGACGACGTGAAAGAAGTGGCTGCAGGCTTTGACTGCGGACTTAACATAGAAGGATACAACGACATCAAGATAGGTGACATGATCGAATCATACACCATAGTCGAGATCAAGAGAAAACTGTAATAACAATATCATGAAAAGACTGAAGGTTAAGGAACTCCTTGCACAGGAACCCGGACAGGATGTGCTTGCCAAGGGTTGGGTGAGGACAAAAAGAGGAAATAAGAACGTGTCGTTCATCGCTCTCAACGATGGTTCGACCATCAACAATATACAGATTGTCTGCGACGCCGCCAAGTTCGACGAAGAGCTTATGAAGCAGATCGGCACCGGAGCCTGCATAGCAGTCAAGGGCCGCCTGGTGGCTTCTTTGGGCAGCGGACAGGCTGTCGAGATCCAGGCCGACGAGATCGAGGTCTACGGCATCGCCGACGCCACCTATCCTTTGCAGAAGAAAGGTCACAGCATGGAATTCCTGCGTGAGATAGCTCACCTGCGCCCCCGCACCAATACTTTCGGCGCTGTTCTCAGGATCCGCCATGCAATGGCTTTCGCCATCCACAATTTCTTCAACAGCAAGGGCTTCTATTATCTGCACACCCCGCTTATCACCGCCAGTGACGCTGAAGGCGCAGGTGCGATGTTCCAGGTGACCACTCTCGACCTGAACGACGTGCCCAAGACTGAGGAAGGCAAAGTTGATTATTCATCTGACTTCTTCGGACGCCAGACTTCACTCACCGTGAGCGGTCAGCTCGAAGGCGAGCTCGGAGCTATGGCCCTCGGCGAAATCTACACTTTCGGCCCGACTTTCCGCACCGAGAACTCCAACACCCCGAGGCACCTTGCCGAATTCTGGATGATCGAGCCGGAGATGGCCTTCTACGACATCAAGGACAATATGGACCTCGCCGAAGAGTTCATCAAATATTGTGTACAGTACGCTCTCGACCATTGCGCTGACGACATCAAGTTCCTCAACGACATGTTCGACAAGGAGCTCATCGAGCGTCTCCAGGGTGTTCTCAAGGACAGCTTCGTAAGGCTGACCTACACCGAGGGTATCAAGATCCTGGAAGAAGCTGTTGCCAATGGCGTGAAGTTCGAGTATCCCGTAGGCTGGGGCATCGACCTGCAGAGCGAGCATG
>JAFYZI010000188.1 GCA_017548725.1 Bacteroidales bacterium | reverse complement strand
TGATGATGTCCACGCCGGCGGAGTCGGCGAATTCCGCGGCCATCGTCCAGTAGTCCTCTTCTACGGGCTGCTCTGTCTGCTGGTCTTCGCAGCGAAGGAGCCAATAGCGGGCCTCGGGGGCGGTGCCTACGAGGATTTGCGGCTCATTGGCGGCCATGGCTGAAAGTACTTTCGTGCCGTGGTCGGTTTCGCGGAAGACGCGGGCGGAGGACTGTTGTGGCATAGCAGCATACTCAATGGTGCCAGACTTCCAGCTGGATTTCTCTGGGGTCTCTGGGCAGACGAAATCCATTGCTCCGAGGATGGTAGCCCGCTGGATGGCGAGGATTTGGTCGCAGTTCTGGAAGCCGCCGTCGAGCACGGCGATGGTCATGCCTCGTCCACGCATGCCGATATTGTGCAGGCGATGGCCCTGGAGCATTTCAATCTGATCGCGGCCGTTGCCGTAGTGCTCGCCACGGATGCTGTCCCAAGGATTCCATTTGTCATGCACCTTCACCTTCGCCGTTCCGCGCTCGATGGAGTCGGGCGACTGCCACACCTGCCGTGCCTCCCTAACGAATGCGAGCTCTGCCAGTCCACGCAGTATTGTCGTGTCGTTCGACCGTACGAGCACCGTGTTCTGCCAGCGGCTCGTGCCGACAAAGTGGGTCAGGGACTTGGCCCTATGAGTCACGAAACGCTCCATCTCGCGGAGATATCTCTCGCTCACAGGCAGGTCGGTCGAGTCGAGTGGCAGATTCTGGCGGCGGCGGCGCTCGATCGACTTGTGCGAGAGCCAGCGGCCAGGGTGCTCCAGCGAGTAGGCCGAGCCCTGCTTGTCGGCGAGGGTATATCGCCAGATGTAGAATTTCCCTCCTGGATACTTCACCTTGCTTGCCGCCGTTGCCGTCGCGCCGCTCAGGAGCGTCACCGCGAATGCGAGCATCAGTCGTATAATGGTTTGCTGTTTCATTCTGCCTGCAAAGTTACAAGTCTGCCCTTTCCTGTCTCTGTCCTTTTATTCTTTGGGCTCTTTCAGATGGTTTTCAATCCTTCTAATTCTGTCGGAGATGCTGATTATCTGCAAGAGCACCGCCCAGCCTACGACTGAAGCGCCCACGCCGCCCACGAAGGTTGCGACGGCTTGCGGGAAGGCCATATCCATGTGTGATTCCCAGATTCCCTTGCTCACGAGCGTGGTGAAGAGGATGCCGCCAATCAGCCCAGCCCAGGCAATGAGAAGCAACAGTTGTTCAATCTTTGTCCGTTTCATATCGCTTGATGTTTAATGTATTATTCGCTCTTCGTTGGGAGGGGCTCGACGGCTTCCGGCTTGTTCTGGATTTGCCAGCCATCTCCGTTTGGCGATGTCTTGAAGTCGATGTTGAAGGGCTTGCCGTCTGAGTCATAGGAGTAGCGGTTCCTGGGGTATTGCGGGTTATTGGCAATGAACTTCTCATAGTCTTTGAAGCGCGTGAAGGCCTTCGCGCTCCGCTTGCCATCAGTATCGATGGCATAGACCTTGCCGCCGTCGGCTATCTTCACCAGGGCCTCGAAGTATTGGCGCTCCATGTGCGCCTTCATCGCCGAGTCCATGGGCTCCTCGGCGGTCAGTTCCGCCACCGCTTTCATCTCCGACGCCGGTCCTTGTTCGATTACTTGCCTCGAGGCTTCCTCGGCGGCTTCGATCATCTCTGCCGGGGGAGCCGCAGCTTCTCTTTGCTGACACCTTATGATGCTTACGATGGCTATGACTATCGAGCAGAAGGTGATAATCAGTTGTGTATACTGTTTCTTCATAAGTTGTTGGTTGATAATTATTATCTCGGTTTATTTTATTCGCTTCAGGGTCATGCTCCTGTCCTTGTCGGTGAATGTCAGCGTCTTGCCGTCCTCGCTCAGTTCATAGGTTTTCGTCTTCCCTTTCTTCTTGACGGAGTTGATGATGACCTTGCGGCCGTTGACGGTGTAGGTGGTCTGTCCCTTCTCTGACTTGCCCTTGCCCATCTTCATCTTGACCATCTTCCGCATCAGCCACGACGCGCCGCCCTGCTTGGCCTTCTCTTCGTCGAATTTTGCGTCTATGCTCAGCTCTACGGTCTTGTCGTCAATGAACTTTACGGTCATCTTGGCAACGACTGCGTTCAGTATGGCCTGCACGCCTTTCACCTCTTCCTTCTCTTCCGCAGTCTTCGCCTCCTTTTCCAGACCTTTCGCCTCTTTCTTCACCTCGCTCAGCTCTTTTTCCATCAGGTTGCCGTTGTAGTATACCCTGCCGGCGAGGCTGGTCTGCGCCTCGATACTTGTTGTTATCATCAGGGCCACGAAGGCCATCATCAGAAATCTTTTCATATCGCTTATTTGTTTATCGGCTGCAAAGTTACGAATTATTTGCGAATCGGATGTGATTTCCCTGCCGTTTTTTCGCTTATGTCGGAAAATATTCGTAACTTTGCAGCGTTTATATATAAATAGGAAGTAGATGGACAACAAGCAAGCCGCTCTGGAGTTGGGCCAGAAGCCCGTGGGACAACTGCTCTGGCAGTATGCCCTGCCGGCCATCGTGGCCATGACGGCGTCGAGCCTGTATAATATAATCGACCGAGCGATGATTGGCCAGATTGTCGGTCCAGAGGCTATTGCGGGTCTGGGCATCACGTTTCCCTTCATGAACCTGAGCGCGGCTTTTGGTGCTGCCGTGGGTGTGGGCTCATCGACGTGCATCTCGGTGAAACTCGGGCAGCGGGATTATGATACGGCGCAGCATCTGCTGGGCAATACTGTGACGCTGAATCTGGTAATCGGATTCGTGTTCATGGTGATTTGTCTATTGTTTCTCGACCCGATTCTGCTGTTCTTCGGCGCTTCGGAGATGACGCTGCCCTATGCACGCGAGTTCATGGTGGTAATCCTGCTGGGCAATATGGTGACACATATGTATTTCGGCATGAATGCTGTGTTGCGCGCTGCCGGCAAGCCTCGCCATGCGATGTACGCCACGCTGTTCACCGTGGCTTGTAATATTGTACTGGTGGTCGCCTTTGTCTGGTGGTTCCGCTGGGGCATCCGCGGTGCAGCCCTCGCTACCATCACCTCGCAGTCGCTGGCGCTGTGCTGGCAAATGTGGATATTCTCCGACAAGAGGGAGTTGCTGCATCTGCGTCGCGGTATCTATCGGCTGAAGTCGCAGTTGGTCAGGAATATCATCGCTATCGGCATTTCGCCTTTCCTGATGCAGACCACAAGCTGCGTCATCGTCATCTTCATGAACAATCAGTTTGTGCGCTATGGCGGCGATATGGCTGTGGGTGCCTATTCAATAGCCAACTCGGTGGTGATGGTGTTCTTTATGTTTGTCATGGGTATGAACCAGGGCATGCAGCCCATCGTGGGTTATAATTACGGTGCAGAGAAACATGACCGCATGTTCCGCTGCCTATGGATCACCATCGTCTGCGCCACTCTGATCCTGCTGGTGGGGTGGGGGCTTTCGATGGCATTCCCTCGGCAGATTGCACGCATCTTTACTACCGATCCGACACTGCTTGATCTGTCTGCAAAGGGCATTAAGATCGACATGCTGGTGTTCTTCGTCGTCGGCTCGCAGGCGGTGATTACGAATTTTTTCCAATGCATCGGCAAAGTGAAGGTATCCATCTTCCTCTCGCTGTCGCGCCAGCTCTTCCTGCTGTTGCCGATGGCGTATGTCTTTCCGCTGTTCTTGGATCTCGACGGTGTGTGGTATTCGATGCCGGCCTCTGACTTCGGTTCGTTCGCAATGACGATACCGATGTTGATGTGGTACATGAAGAAGTTAAAAGTGAATAGTGAAAAGTGAATAGTGATATGAAACATATTATTATTAACGTAGGAAGGCAGCTGGGGAGTGGTGGACACGACATCGGAAGAATGCTCGCGCTCGATTTTCAGGCGAATTACTATGACCGCGAACTGCTCAACTTAGCGGCCAAGGAGAGTGGATTCTCAGAGAAATTCTTCGAGCAGAACGATGAGAAGAAGGGTTTTTTGAAGGGTCTCTTCAATATGCAGACCTCGCACGTCAGCGGTGGCAGCATGTATAAGACCAACTTCTCGCAGGAGAGTCTGTTCCAGTTTCAGAGTGACGCCATCCAGAAGGCTGCCAAGGAGGGCTCTTGTGTCTTCGTGGGCCGCTGTGCTGACTATATCCTGCGCGATTTTCCGAATACGGTGAACATCTTCATCACCGCCTCG
>JAFYZI010000187.1 GCA_017548725.1 Bacteroidales bacterium | reverse complement strand
GCGGTCAAGCACCACGAAATACGGGATTTGGACCTCCTTCTTGCAGAAGCGCTGCTGATAATTGGAGCCGACAGGACTATCGATGTCGACCAGAAGCACGTTGTAGCCGCTCAGCGCAGTCGCCACCGTATCGGCGGTGAAGACAGTCTGCTGCATAGCCTTGCAGGGCGCGCACCAGTCCGCCGTGAACACCAGCAGCACAGGTTTGCTATTGTCAGGAATATATTTCTGAGCCACTTTCTGCGCAGCCGCCGACAGCGACAGCAGGCAGATGAACATGATTGTCAATATTCTTTTCATATCGGGAACTTTTCAGCAAAGATACTAAAATAAATGTAAGAGACCGGTTCTGTTGGTTAGAACCGGTCCCACACACACATCACATTTAATTAAAAATCAGATTATTTCCTTGTACTGATCAGCACTCAGAAGTTTATCAAATTCCGACAGGTCGGAGCACTTGATCTTGATCATCCATCCCTGACCATAGGGATCGCTGTTGACCAGCTCGGGGGCGGCTTCCAACTCCTCGTTCTGCTCCAGCACCTCGCCGCTCATAGGCATGTACGCCTCGGCAACCGTCTTTACAGCCTCTATGTCACCGAATTTCTCACCCTGGGCGAGAGTCTCGCCTACCGTAGGGATATCAACGAAAACAATGTCGCCAAGCTCGCTCTGAGCGAAATCAGTAATTCCGACAGTGGCCACATCGCCATCGAGGGATACCCACTCGTGGTCTTTGGTGTATTTCAGTGTCTCAGGAATGTTCATAACATTTGCTTCTACGAGCGCAAATATAAAAAATTTTGGTTTATATTCAAAGCAATTTCAATGCTTGTTTTATCAAGTCCTCCAAAGAAGTGTCTTTTCCGTCCTTGACGAGCCTGTCAAGCACTTTTTCGACAGCAGCCTTCGGGAAGCCGAGCAGCACCAGAGCCGTCGCAGCCTCTTCGCGGTTGGGATTGCCGCCAGGCACGCCGATGAAACCGGCATCCTTGCCGCCGCCCTTCACAATCTTGTCTTTCAGCTCCAGCACGAGCCTCTGGGCGCTCTTCAGGCCGATGCCCTTGATGCTTTTTATCTTGTTGATATCCTCGGCCACGATAGCTGCGCTGAGCTCGTCGCTGGTCATCGAAGACAGCACCATGCGGGCTGTCGATGGGCCGATGCCGCTCACCGAGATCAGCAACTCGAAGAGGCTGCGCTCATCCTTGGTGCTGAAGCCGAAAAAGCCTTCGTCGTCCTCGCGAAGGTAGTGGTAGAGGAACACCTTGACCTCGGCTCCCACGCTGCTCTCGAGAGCCGAATAGGTCTGAAGGCTGATGAGGATTCGATAGCCGATGCCGCCCGCCTCAACGACCGCCTGAGCCGGGTTCAGCTCCTCCAGACGGCCCTTAATATAATCGTACATAAGTGCTTAAAATTGAATTCTAATACAAAAATATACTATTTTTGCGGATTATACCTTACGGGTAGTTTGCAAAATGGATAAAGCAACAGCAGATTTTCGGAATCGCTTCCCTGCCCTCGCGCAGCAAGTCTATGGCAAGCCGCTGGTCTATTTCGACAATGCGGCCACCAGCCAGAGGCCGGACTGTGTACTGGAGTTGCAGAAAACCATGACCGAGCGCTCCTGCGCCAATGTGCACCGCGCCGTGCACCGTCTGGCCATGGACGCCACCGAGCTGTACCAGCAGGGCCGCCAGGCTGCCGCTGACTTTATCGGAGCCCCCGCGGACGAAGTGATCTTCACCAGCGGCACAACTGCAGCCATCAATCTGGTGGCTAGCTGCTACACCCGCCGCTTCCTGCGCAAGGGCGACCGCATTCTAATCACCGAGGCCGAGCACCACTCCAACCTCGTCCCGTGGCAGCTGGCCTGCGAAATATACGGCACCGAGCTGCTCGTGGCGCCGGTGGGCGAAGACGGGAGCCTCGACATGGATGCCTTCCGCAAACTGCTTGAAGACGGAGTGAAGATGGTGGCAGTGGCCCACATGACCAACGTGCTGGGAGTGGAGAACCCTCTGGCCGAGATTATCGCCGCAGCCCATGCGGCCGGAGCGGTGGTGCTGGTGGACGGAGCCCAGGGCATAGTGCACAGCCGCGTGGACGTGCGCAGCCTCGACTGCGATTTCTACGCCTTCTCGGGCCACAAAATCTATGCACCGACCGGCATAGGAATCCTTTACGGCAAACGCAGTCTGCTGGAGGAAATGCCGCCCTACATGGGAGGAGGCGACATGGTCGACCGAGTGTCTTTCGAAAAGACTACCTACGGCTCGCTGCCGCTGAAGTTCGAAGCCGGCACCCAGAACATCGCTGCTGCGGCATGTCTGGCCCCGGCGCTGAAGCTGGCCGCCGAAGTTCGGGACGACGCCGCGCTGCAAGCCTCAACGGAAGCCACCGACCGCATGCTGGCAGAGCAGCTCTCGACAATCGAAGGCCTGCACTGCCCCAGCCTTGCCAATCCGCTTCGCAAAGGTATCTTCAGCTTCACCATCGACGGAGTACACCCCACCGATGCGGCTGAAATAATGGACAAACTGGGAGTGGCAGTGCGCACCGGCTTCATGTGCGCCGAGCCGCTGGTAAGGAAATACTCGGAACATGGCATGATGCGTGCATCGCTGATGCCCTACAATACGCCCCAGGAGGTCGGCATCTTCATGGAAGCCCTCCGCCGCGCTATAAAAATGTTGAGATAATGACTATTCAGGAAATATCGGAACAGATAGTAGAAGAATTCTCGGTTTTTGACGAGTGGCTCGACAAATATGAATACCTGATTGAGACCGGCAAGCAGATGCCCGCCATCAACCCGGAAGCCAAGACGTCAGAGAACCTCATCGAGGGCTGCCAGTCGCGGGTATGGCTGGACTGCCGCGAAGAGGACGGAGTTCTGCACTTCACCGCCGACAGCGACGCCGTCATCACAAAGGGCATAATTTCCCTGCTGATAAGGGTGTTCGACGGCCAGAAGCCGGCCGACATAGTAGCCGCCGACCTTTCTTTCATAGACCGCATCGGCCTGAAGGACAACCTCTCGCCGACCCGCGCCAACGGTCTGGTGGCAATGATATCAAAGATTAAAGCCTATGCGCTTGCCTTTTTGCAGAAAGAAGAAAATGAACAATAACAAGACAGTCTTGGAAGCGAACATAGTCATGGCTCTCCGTCAGGTCTACGACCCGGAGATCCCTGTCAACGTGTACGACCTGGGGCTGATATATGAGATAGTTGTCGACGAAGACCACAGAGTCGACATTACGATGACGCTCACCGCGCCCAACTGCCCCATCGCCGACATAGTTGTCGACAGCGTGGCATCAGCTGTGCGCGATGTACCCGGCGTAACTGATGTGGCTATCAATCTCGTCTTCGAGCCGGAATGGAACCAGGACATGATGAGCGACGAAGCCAAACTTGAATTAGGACTGCTGTAATATGATTTATCTGCTGCTGGGAACGGACATGGGAGACAGGCGGGCCAATCTGGGCCGCGCCCGCGAGCTGCTCGGCAAGGAGCTAGGCGTCAGCCTCCACTGCTCCCCTGAACTGGAGACCGCAGCAATAGGATTCGAGGGTCCGGACTTCCTCAACCAGATAGTGGCCTTCGACGGCATCTTCGAGCCCTACGACCTGCTGCGCCGCTGCCAGGCCATAGAGGTCACCATGGGCCGCAAGCCCCACAAGGCAGAATATGACGCCGCCGGCCGCCGCATCTACAGCCCCCGCATCATCGACATCGACATCCTGCACCTTAACGGAGTCTGCATGGATGCCCCCGACCTCACGATCCCCCACCCGCAGGTCTTCACCCGTCCCTTCGTCAAAGAACTGCTTGCACTGATGTAAATCCAAAGAAAATTATCAAATATTAAAACAATATGACACAGGAAGAAGTTTTCAAAAATCTTACGGCTCACTGCAAAGAATATGGTTTTGTATTCCAGAGCAGCGAAATCTATGACGGCCTGAGCGCCGTGTATGACTACGGCCAGAACGGAGTAGAACTCAAGAACAACATCAAGAGATACTGGTGGGAAGCCATGACGCGCCTCCACGAGAACATCGTGGGCATCGACAGCGCCATCTTCATGCACCCCCGCATCTGGGAAGCCAGCGGCCACGTAGCAGCCTTCAACGACCCTCTGATCGACAACCGCGACTCTAAGAAGCGCTACCGCGCCGACGTGCTCATCGAGGAGTACCTGGCCAAACTGGAAGACAAGATCAAGAAGGAAGTAGAGAAAGGCCGCAAGAAATTCGGCGACAGCTTCGACGAAGCCCAGTTCCTCGCCACCAACCCCAACGTGCTCCGCACCCAGGCCAAATGGGACGAAGTTCATGGTCGCATGGTCAAGGCCCTCAACGACAACGACCTGAACGAGATGCGCCAGATAATCATCGACAGCGACATAGTATGCCCCATCAGCGGCACCAAGAACTGGACTGAAGTGCGCAAGTTCAACTTGATGTTCTCCACCCAGCTGGGCAACATCAGCGGCGAAGACGGCACCATCTACCTGCGTCCCGAGACCGCCCAGGGCATCTTCGTGAACTACCTCAATGTGCAGAAGACCGGCCGCATGAAGATTCCGTTCGGTATCGCACAGATCGGTAAGGCCTTCCGCAACGAGATCGTGGCCCGTCAGTTCATCTTCCGCATGAGGGAGTTCGAACAGATGGAGATGCAGTTCTTCATCCAGCCCGGCACCGAGCTCGACTGGTTCGCAAAATGGAAACAGACCCGCCTTGCATGGCATAAGGCAATGGGTCTGGGCGACGAAAAATACCGTTTCCACGACCACGACAAGCTGGCCCACTACGCCAACGCAGCCACCGACATCGAGTTTGAATTCCCCTTCGGATTCAAGGAGCTCGAGGGTATCCACTCACGCACTGACTTCGACCTTGGCAACCACCAGAAATACAGCGGCCGCAAGATACAGTATTTCGACCCCGAGAAGAACGAGAACTACACTCCGTACGTTATCGAGACTTCAATCGGCCTCGACCGTTGCTTCCTCGCAGTGCTTTCTAGCTCATACCATGAGGAGAAGCTTGAGAACGGCGAAGAGCGCGTAGTGCTCAGCATACCGCCCGCACTTGCACCCGTGAAGGCCGCCGTGCTGCCGCTCGTCAAGAAAGACGGCCTGCCGGAGAAGGCCCGCGAGATCATGGACATCCTCAAATTCGACTTCAACTGCCAGTACGACGAGAAAGACTCCATCGGCAAGCGCTACCGCCGCCAGGACGCCATCGGAACCCCGTTCTGCATCACTATCGATCACGATACGCTCAACGACAACTGCGTCACGATCCGCGAGCGCGACAGCATGAAGCAGGAAAGGATCGCCATCGACAGGCTGCATGAAATCCTGCATAGCCAAACTTCAATGACAAGTCTGCTTGTTAAAAATTAATTTGTTTTTTATATTTGTAGAAATCGGCTATCTACAAACCAATTAAATACAAAAACACAATGGGCAAATTTGTAATTAAGCTCCGCACTAACGGAGATGTTCAGTTCGACCTCAAGGCTGCAAACGGCCAGGTAATCCTCACCAGCCAGGGCTACAAATCAATGGACGGCTGCCTCAACGGCATCGCTTCTGTTAAGAAAAACAGCCTCGACGATGCTCGTTTCGAGCGCAAACAGGCTAAGAACGGCAAGCCTTACTTCAACCTCGTTGCCACCAATGGCCAGGTAATCGGCACCAGCGAGATGTATTCTAACAACTCTAACATGGAAAACGGTATCGCTTCTGTCAAGAAGAATGCCCCGACTGCAGAAATCGTCGACAAGACCAAATAGCAGCCCTTTTATCCGTAATTAATTGCACAAAACACAGACTGTCAGTCGGCAGTCTGTGTTTTTTATTACCTTTGCGGCACTGAACCAATAACAGTGTTATGAAATTTACTCGTGTATTTGACCTCCTCGACAACCTCGAGCAGATCTGCCCCGACAAACCAGATTTGTTGGCAAAACGTATTAACAATCAGTGGGTTAAGTATAGCACCAAAGATTACGTACGACTCTCTCATGCTACCGCCAGAAGCTTCCTCGCCCTCGGTCTCAAGCCCGGCACCAGGATCATCAGCATAATGCGCAACCGCCCGGAATGGAACTTCATCGACATGGGCTGCGCACTGGCCCGCATGGTCCACACACCCGTATATCCTACCCTCAGCGCTGAGGAGTATCTCTATATATTCAACCACTCCGGAGCCGAGCTCATCCTTATAGGTAACGCTCTGTTATACAAGAAGATAGCCCCGGTTGTGGAGCAGATGGACACCCCCGCAAAAGTAGTCCTGGTCGACGACAGCGACAGCATCTACTGCTTCAAGCAGCTGCTGGAAGAAGGCGAGAAAGACAAGGACGCTCTTGAAGCCATCATCAGCGACAACATCAAGAACACCCCTAAAGACGAGTTCTTCTCGCTCATCTATACTTCCGGCACCACCGGCAAGCCCAAAGGCGTCATGCTGAGCCACTACAACCTGCTCTTCGACTCTTATGGACACGCCGTGCGCCAGACCTACGACTCTTCGAAGAAGATGATATCGTTCCTGCCGCTCTGCCACGCATACGAGCGCACCATGAACTACGAATACCAGATGCTCGGCATCGGCATCTACTACGCCGACATGAACACCTTCGCTTCTGACCTCAAGGACAGCAAGGCCGACGGTTTCTGCGCAGTACCGAGGGTTATCGAGATTATGTATGGCAAGCTCGAGGCCGCCCGCAACAGCCTGAAAGGCTTCAAAGGCTTCATCTACAACCGCGCATGGAACTACGCCAACAACTTCGACAACTATAAGAAGAGCCCTATCTACAAGTGCCGCCGCAACCTCTTCGACAAGCTAGTTTACAGCAAGTGGCGTGAGAATCTGGGCGGCCAGAGCGAACTGCTGGTAGTTTCCGGCGGAAGCTCAATCCGCGCCCGCATGCTCCGCTGCCTCACTGCAGCCCACATCAACTGCTATGAAGGCTATGGAATGACCGAGGCCTCTCCTGTCATCACCGTCAACAGTCCTATGGACCACGTCCAGGTTATCGGTTCCGTAGGAACTCCGCTGGCCGGCACCGAGCTTAAGTTCGCTGACGACGGCGAAATCCTCACCAAGGGCCCTCACGTAATGCTGGGTTACTACAAGGCTCCGGACCTCACTGCCGAGATCATCGACAAGGACGGCTTCCTCCACACCGGCGACATCGGATTCATGCTCGACGGTAAATATCTAAAGATCACCGACCGCAAGAAAGAGATCTTCAAGCTGTCCAACGGTAAATATGTGGCTCCTCAGGTGATCGAGACCAAGCTGAAAGACACCGACCTCTTCACCAACTGTATGGTTGTCGGCGAGAACGAGAAATTCGCTTCTGCAATCCTTATTCCTTCTTTCCCCAAGCTTGCAGCATACGCCGCCAGCAAGAAGATTGAATACAAGGACAACGCCGACCTGCTACAGAACAAGGATATCCTTGCATATCTGCACGACGAAGTCAACAAGATTAACGAAAGCCTTGCTCCTCACGAGCAGATCAAGCGCGAGCGCTTCATCGATGCTGAATGGACTCCGGACAACAAGATGCTGAGCCAGACACTCAAGCTGAAACGCGCCAACATTTTCGCCCGCTACAAGGACATCATCGCTGAAATCTACCAGTAGCCATCGTGTCATTCTGAGCGAAGCGAAGAATCTGTTCCACGTGGAACTTTAAATACTAAAATCCCATGAAACGCAGTATAATTGTTGCGCTGCTGGCAGTATTTGCCGTCCTGTCTCTGGCAGGATGCAGGCCTAAAGCCACTTCAGAGCCAGATCAGATGCTCTTCATAGACACACAGTACACCGAAAATCCCTTCGCCAAAGACGAGAACATAGTCAAATTCAACGGCAAGTATTTCATGTACTATTCAGCCTATTATCCCGATAAGGACGGGGTCAACAGGCTCTGCGTGGGAATAGCTGAAAGCGACGACCTGACAAACTGGACAAGGGTTTCCCAGCTTCTGCCGGTGCAAGAAGCCGAAACTAACGCCATATGCGCTCCAGGGGCAATAATCCGCAATGATACCCTCCACCTCTTCTACCAGGCTTACGGTAATTTCGGCACGGAAACCATCTGCCACGCTACTTCAGTGGACGGCATCAACTTCGACCACGACCCTAGCAATCCTGTTTTCACAGCTACTGGAGATTGGAACTGCGGCCGCGCAATCGACGCCGAAGTTGTAGATTTCAACGGCAGATACTTCATGTATTTTGCAACCCGCGACCCGGAAAAGAAAATCCAGTTCCAGGGAGTAGCTGCAGCCAACAAAAAGTCCGGCCTGCACGCCGGCGACTGGACACAGCTGACGGATGAACCAATTCTCAAGCCGGAGCTGGACTGGGAAGGCGAATGCATCGAAGGAGCCACTACCCTTGTGCGCGGCAAAACTCTTTATATGTTCTACGCAGGAGCCTACAACCGCTCTCCCCAGATGATCGGAGTTGCCACCAGCAAAGACGGCATCCACTTCACCCGCATGTCTGAAGAGCCCTTCCTGCGCAACGGTGAGCCCGGCAGCTGGAATGAGATGGAATCGGGCCATCCTGACATTTTCAAAGACAGCGACGGCCGCACCTGGCTCTTCTACCAGGGCTATAACAATGCTGCCAAAAGCTGGGAAATATCTAAAACAGAAGTCTTCTGGAAAAAGGGTAAGCCCTACCTGCCGAAATGAACCAGCAGCACTGAGATGTCTGCCGGCGACACACCTGAAATGCGTGAAGCCTGTGCAATTGTGCGCGGGCGGTAGCGCTCCAGCTTGATGCGGCACTCTATCGACAGAGCCGTAATCTTCGAGAAATCGTAATCATCCGGAATACGGATATTCTCCAGACGGAGGATCTTGTCAGCCAGCTTCTTCTCACGGTCGATGTAGCCCTGATATTTGATGGCTATTTCAACAGCCTCGACAACCTCATCCCTTCTGCCCTCTTCAATTCCGCAAGACGACAGGATGCTGTCGATATCTACAAATGTTCCCCGTGGAACACTAGCCTCAAACTCCTTGATGTTGACGAACGGACGGGTCAACAGCTCGGCCAGCTTCTTGCGCGTCTCGATTGGAGCCGAGCCGACACTCTCAAGATACGGGTTGACATCGTCGGGCTTGATGGAGTTCGTGCAGATCTCATCCTTCAGCTTGCCGACCGCATAATACTTCGTCAGCATGTTCTCATACCTTTCCTTGCTGGCCAGTCCGATCTCATATCCTTTTTGTGTCAGACGGAAGTCGGCGTTGTCGCCTCGGAGCAAGATGCGGTACTCGGCACGGGAGGTAAACATGCGGTAAGGTTCGTCCACTCCCTTGGTAATTAAGTCGTCTATCAGGACGCCTATATAAGCCTCGTCCCTCTTGAGAACAAATTCAGCGCCTTCTCGAAGGGATATCGCAGCATTGATACCTGCCATAAGTCCCTGAGCAGCAGCCTCTTCGTAGCCTGTAGTGCCGTTCACCTGACCGGCCAGAAAAAGGCCACTAATAATTTTACTTTCGAGGGTTGCCTTGAGCTGGACCGGGTCGAAGTAGTCATATTCGACTGCATAAGCCGGTCTGAAGACTTTTATGTGCTCGAAACCCTCGATTTCTCTCAGAGCACGGATCTGGACGTCGAAGGGCAGCGAAGACGAGAAGCCCTGCAGATAATATTCGTTGGTGGTCCACCCTTCCGGCTCGAGGAAGAGCTGGTGACTGTCCTTGCCGGCGAAGGTGCGGAGCTTGTCTTCGATCGACGGGCAGTAGCGCGGACCGATGCCGATAATCTTGCCGGTGAAGAGCGGACTCTGGTCGAAGCCGCTTCGCAGGATCTCATGTACCCTTTCGTTGGTATGGACTATATAGCAATCTTTCTGGACTCCCTTCGCCTGGATGGCGGAAGGCTCCGGCATGAAGGAGAAGCGGGCCGGATTCTCGTCTCCCTTCTGAACGGTCAGGGCAGACAGGTCGATGGAGCGGGTGTCGATCCTCGGCGGAGTGCCGGTCTTCATTCGGGCTACCTTGATCCCTTCGGCTGCCAGCTGCTCGCCAAGGCCGAAGCTCGACAGCTCGCCGATGCGGCCGCCGACAGTTGTCTGCTGGCCGATGAAAAGCTTGCCGTTGAGGAAGGTTCCGGCAGTGATGATGACGGCCCGGGCGCTGAATGAGGTGCCGAGCTGTGTCTCTACTCCATATATCTTCTTGTCGCGGATTGTCAGTTTTGTGACTACGTCCTGCCAGATGTCGAGGTTATCGGTGTTCTCCAGCACCTGACGCCAGTTCAGGGTATAGAGGGTTTTGTCGCACTGGGCACGGGGGCTCCACATGGCCGGACCCTTGCTCATATTGAGCATCCGGAACTGGATAGTGCTGCGGTCTGTAACTATGCCAGAAAAGCCGCCCAGGGCGTCTATTTCTCTGACTATCTGACCTTTAGCAATACCTCCAATGGCCGGGTTGCAGCTCATCTGGGCGATGTTCCTCATATCCATCGTCACCAGAAGTGTCTTTGCCCCCATCCGCGCAGCGGCTGAGGCAGCTTCGCATCCGGCATGGCCGGCGCCGACAACTATTATGTCGTAGTTAAATTTCATTTCTGGGCCTGTAGTTGTTCAAGCAGGGCAAGGGCAGAATTCTCGGCGGCACGCATGCGCTTCTGCTCGGCCTCGGTGGCGTCGTCATAGCCCGTGAGGTGCAGCAGGCCATGTGCAATCACGCGGTGCAGCTCGCGGTCGAAACCCTCGCCGTATT
>JAFYZI010000186.1 GCA_017548725.1 Bacteroidales bacterium | reverse complement strand
TGACCCCGTTTATCTGGCGACTGTTCTCAACGCCTATGCCAGTCAAGGCAACTCCTACAGTTTCTCCACCACAAAAGACGGCTCCGCATATTCTTATAGTTATTCCGGGGCCGGTTATACCGCCTACAATGATCTTAACCTGTATTTCTATCTGCCCAACGGCGATTATACTGTCGAAGGCACCAACAACAGGGTATTCTCCGGAACCATCAGCGATGCTCCGGGCATTTTGTCCCTGATTCCGGGCGACATCAACCTCACCCTTGTCCAGGGCGCCAAGGACGGCGCCACCTCATGGTGGGGGACGTTCTACTCAAGTACTCGGTACACCCTTCCTGAAGGTGCAGCAGCCTACACGATGGACGGCGATTATCATCTCTACCGCCTGGGTGAGGACGGGCTCACCATTCCTGCCGGTAAGGCCGTGATCATCATCTCCGACAAGCAGTTCATCACCATTACTCCCGACAACGGCAACTCACCCGTCACCGACAATATCCCGAACGGCGGCGACAACATCCTTCATGGCAGCGATGTACCCGTAATCCTCGACAATGCCGGCAAAGTTCCCATCCCCGGCTCTGAGCCTGAGGTTAGCGGCACTCCATACGTCCTCAGCCTCGACACCGACGGCGTCATCGGCTTCCGCCAGTACACCGGTGATGCCATCCCGGCTTATAAAGCGTACTATGTGCAATGATTATAGAAAATCTATTATAGAATTTGTATAATTGGATTGTTGTGCTTATTTTTGCACAAATAACAGACTGATGGAGAATCCTTTTTATATCACCGGTATCGTCCCTGAGTCCTTTTTTTGCGACAGGAAAAAGGAAACTGACTGGATGGTTCGGACGCTGGAAAACCGGGCGCACGTCCTGCTGACTTCACCCAGGAGGATGGGAAAGACGCAGCTGATCCGCCACGTATTCGAGCAGCCATCCATCAAGGACAACTGCTATACTTTCTATACGGACATTTACCCGACGACCAGCCTGCATGAGTTCGTCTTGTTTCTGAGCAAGGAAATCTATTCAGTGCTTGTACCCAAAGGAAAAGCCGCGCTGGACACATTCCTGGCCGCTCTCCATTCCCTGGCCGGCAGCCTGGGCTACGACCCGTTTACCAACTCCCCCAAGTTCGACATCAAGCTGGGCGACATCCATTCCCCCGAACTGACGCTGGAAGAAATATTCGGGTATCTGGAACATGCCGGCAAACCCTGCATATTTGCCATCGACGAGTTTCAGCAGATTGCCTATTATCCCGAGAAGAACGTTGAGGCTACGCTTCGAGCACATATCCAGAAGATGAACAATTGTCTGTTTATTTTTGCGGGAAGCAACCGGCATATCCTGGAGAATATGTTCAACAGCGCCGCCAAGCCTTTCTACAATAGTGCCGAGCAGACTTACTTGGATCGTATACCAAAGGACATTTATACGCAGTTTGCCCGAGATCAGTTTGCAGGCGCGGGCCGAAGTATCACCTCCGGGGCCGTGTCGCTTGCCTACGACCTCTTTGAAGGACATACTTACTATGTCCACAACGTGCTCCACAATGCCTTTGCCTATATCGATCTGGATAGGGAGGTCGATGAGGCCGACATCCACAATACGCTGAGCGACATCCTTGAAGAGAAGGGACACGCTTTCTCCTCCGTGATGAACCAGCTCAACTACCAGCAGAAGGAAACGCTGATAGCCATCGCCAAAGAGGGCAAGGCCGGAGGCGTTACCTCTGTCTCTTTCGTTAAGAAGTACGCCCTCAAATCGCCCAGTTCCGTCCAATATTCCATCAGCACCCTGCTGGAAAAACAGATAATAACATACGAAAACAGCGGGCGCACAAAGCTGTATAGTGTTTCCGACAGATTCCTTGAAAAGTGGATCAACCGCTTGTATTGATTATGTAACATACCAGACTCAATATGGCCTCTTCTGCACAAATGGAAATATTACCATCGATTAGCGGCCTGAGATGGTGCGGACCATCGCGCTTACAAGAAGCCACTCGGCGGCGAGGTAGGTGGCTATGACGGCTGCGTGGCGCAGCGGGAAGGTGATGCCGTCGAACACCAGGATGCCGATCAGCGCATCAGAGATAATGAATAGCAGTGCGCCGATAATCACTCGCCATGCGAAGGGTTTGCGGCGCATTGCCCATACTACGCCGGTGCCCATGACTAGGAGCAGCGACAGAGCGTAGACGGTCAGTGCAATCGTCATCGGCAGCACGGCGCGGAAAGACATGGCGATCAGCGGTGCACACACAATCGGCAGGACGAACTGCACAATATTCTCCCCAGCTTTCTTTGTCTTGCCCATCCCCGAGCGGAGCACACAGAGATAGAAGATATGCCCGATGAAGAAGCATCCCAGCCCCAGCGCGAAAAACAGGAAGCTGCGTTTGTCGAAGAGCAGCAGGATGTCTCCCGCATTATGGAACAGCAGGCCAAAAGCCAGCAGCGTGGTAAGTTTTCCCCTGTGCTCCGGAAGCAGCGCCAGCAGCGCAGCCGCCAGCAGCGACAGCATCAAAATAGGCTTGATATAGACGGGGATAGTTTCATTACCTGCAGTAAGCAGGATGACGTCAGTAAGAGCTATGGCGAAGAATATAACGCCGGCCACACGTGCTGATTTCTTCATGAGCACAAATATACATAAAAAAGGGCCGTCTGCAATACAGACAGCCCCTTTTTGCAAGCGCAAAATGCGCTAATTCCTAAAGTTTTTAGCGAACCTTAGCAAACTCAACATCGTTGGCAGCGCGGGCAGCGAGATCCCTGTCGGCAGCAACATTGCGGAGTTCAGCCTGAGCAGCAGCGGCGTTGCCGTTGCGGGCAGCGATGATAGCACGCTCGTAAGCTGAAACAGCGTCGTCACCCTTGATGGCAGCGGCAGCCTTGGCGAGGTCACCGGCGAGCAGATATGCGAGACCCTCGTTCTTGGCACCTGTACCGGCGAGCTTCTGGACAGCGTCGGCATATTTACCGTTGAGGATGTCGAGAGTTGCAGCGTTGACCTTGGCATTCGGGCACTCGGTGCTTGCGAACAGGCGGGCAGCCTCGTCATAGTTGCCTTCGCGCATTGCAACGACACCCTTGAGGTTGGTAACGCAACCATCGGTGCTCTTCACGCCTGACAGAGCGCTCTTGGCAGCAGCGAGGTCACCGGCGTTGAGGTATTCAACAGCTGAGTTGAAACGTGCACGGTCGCTTCCGAACTTCTGGATAGCCTGGCGGTAGATGTTCTGTTTTGCAGCAGCATCCTTTACGAGAGTGGCGGCGCGGAGGAGAGCCTCTTCGTCGAGGACGTCGATGTTGCTCTTAACGAGATCGGTCAGCTCTTCAGGAGTGTAGTTCTTGTATTCAACATTGGTGATGAAGCGTGCGCGACGCAGTTCAGGAAGGATGTTGTCGGCAAGTGACTTGTAAACTGAAGACATGTTCTTGATCTCACGCTCGCGGACGTTGGGATCGCTGTACATTGAAAGCACGCGGAGGATGAGGTCTTTGTCCTGCATGTTGGAAGCGCTTACGAGCTCCTTGAAGCCTTCCCAGTCCTCACCGATGCTCCTGGCATTGACAGCGCCGGTCTCAAGGTTCTTGGCCACGTTCTTGAAAGCCTTCTCGGCAGAAGTCTCACGCTGCTGTGAAAGGACGTTGTTCTTGGCCTCGGGGCCATCCGGAGAAGCGTATGCTACGATGTCGGTGCCGAGGATGGTGCGGCGGTCGTCGTTCATCACGTCGGCAACTGCTGCCTTGTAGTCCTTGATGTCAGCAGTGGTGAGCTGGCTGGGACGAACGGTGGCGCTGTTGATGAGATAGAGGATCTGGGCCTCTACTTCCTCAGGGATAACTTCCTGATAGTTGTCGGACATCAGATGGAACTGGCCGTTCTTGTCAACGAGCATGTAGGTGGTGTTGGCACCGTCGGCAATCTTGATTTCGCCGGGATACTCGTAAGTCTTGCCTTTGTAGCGGACAGCAGCGCGGGCAACGAGCTCTGACTTCTCCATGCCGGGAACATATTTGAAATTGACATGCTCCTTGATGGCAGCGCCGTCTTTAGACACCATTTTATAGTTCTCAGTAACTTTCTGGCCTTGGTACTCGAACGGAGCGCCAGCCACTTCGCCACCCTGATATTTGAGGACGGGGGTAACGGTCAGACGGGCCTTCGGGAGGAAATAATCAGCCGGGAAGTTGACAGTTACGTCGGCGTCGATATTGCCGGCCACAACTTCCAGAACTTCGGGATTACAATTAATCTTCACCTGCTCGGCAAGTTCAGCCATCTTTGCAGCGTTGTTGCAGGATACGAGTGCAAATGCAGCAACTGCAAAAGCCAAAATGTTTCTTAGAGTTCTTTTCATATTAGATTTTTATTAGATATTTTGATTATTGTTGATTTCAGGGCATATGTCAGACAAAAATAACATTAATAACTAAATATTTCAAATTTTCTTAACTTTGCCAAACTATGGATTTGACGCAGATAAAACAGCGTTTCAGCATCATAGGAAACAATCCTGAGCTGAACAGGGCGATCGAAGTGGCATGCCAGGTGGCGGCCACCGACCTCTCTGTGCTCGTCACCGGAGAAAGCGGCGTCGGCAAGGAATTCATCCCCAAGATAATCCATGATCAGAGCACTCGCAGGTTCGGTGTCTACATCGCCGTGAACTGCGGCGCCATCCCCGGCGGCACCATCGACTCCGAGCTGTTCGGACATGAGAAAGGTGCCTTCACCGGAGCCACCGAGACCCGCAAGGGCTACTTCGAGGAGGCCAACGGCGGCACTCTCTTCCTCGACGAGGTGGCCGAGCTTCCCCTCTCCACCCAGGTGCGCCTGCTCCGCGTGCTTCAGACCGGCGAATTCATCAGGGTCGGCTCTTCCAAAGTGCTGAAGACCGATGTGAGGGTGGTCGCCGCCACCAACATCAACTTGCGCAACGCCGTAGCCGATGGCCGCTTCCGCGAGGACCTTTATTACCGTCTGAACACCGTGCCCATCAAGATCCCGGCACTGAGGGAGCGCAAGGAGGACATCCATCTGCTGTTCCGCAAGTTCGCCCTCGACTATGCCGACAAATACAACGTGCCGGCGGTGCGTCTGGACGACGATGCGGTGCAGATGCTGTGCAACTACCGCTGGCCGGGCAACATCCGCCAGCTGAAGAGCGTGGCCGAGCAGATTTCCATCCTTGAGAAGGACCGTCACATCCATGCTGAAGTGCTCCAGAAATATCTGCCCGTCGACAACGAACTTAATGTGCCGGTCCTGACAGGCTCGCAGAGCGCCGATTACCTCAGCGACCGCGACATCATCTTCAAGATTCTCTTCCAGCTGCGCCAGGAAATCTCTGACCTCAAGCAGAAGGTCGAAGAGATGCAGCAGCCGGCCGCTTTGCCCGCCACGACCCGTCATGCTTCGGACGGCCTCGTGATCGACGACATCGACAACATCGAGGAGCAGCATTACACCCAGCCGTCCGACAAGCCGGTGGAGGTGCAGCACGAAGACATCACCCCGGCCGCTCCCGCAGCTCCGGTGTCCCTGCAGGACGCCACCCGCGAGCTCATCATCAAGGCTCTTGAGCGCAACGGAGGCCGCCGCAAGGCTACTGCCGAGGAGCTCGGCTTCTCTGAAAGGACGTTATACCGCAAGATAAAGGAGCTCGGACTGGAATGAAAAAAGCTTTCTGCATATTGACATTAGTGCTTTGCGTGGCCGCCCTCAGCAGCTGCGGCATCTATTCCTTCTCCGGCACGTCCATCAAGCCCGACGTGGAGACCATCACAATCGAGCCGGTGGTCAACAACGCGCTGAAGGTCAATCCGACCCTCGCCAACAGCTTCACCGAAGCTCTGAAAGACAAGTTCAAGAAGCTCACCAGCCTGAAGGATGCCGAGGAGGACGGAGACTTGCAGCTGATCGTCACCATCGAGTCTTACGACGTCCGCGCCCAGGCCGTCACCGCCAACGAGGTAGCTGCCCAGAACAGGCTCACCGTAACTGCAAAAGCCACTTTCATCAATGTGCTCCACCCCGAGGAGAACTTCGAGAACAAGCAGTTCGCGGCATATCAGGACTACAACTCCGAGCTGTCGCTGGACGCTGTGGAAGCTTCTCTCTGCGACGATATAATTGATACTCTTGTAGAAGACATTTTCAATGCTTCGGTAGCTCAATGGTAATTGATGACGACCATGCTCCAGACCCGCGACATAAAGGCTCTTGATATCCATGCTCTCGAGGAGACCATGGAGAGGTATCCCTGGTTTGCCGTCGCGCGTGCGGAGTATTTCGCGAAGATGGCCGCCCTGGACAGGGAGTACATCCGTCCCGCCGCGAAGAAGGTGGGCCTCTATGTCCCCGACCGCTGCCGCCTGTATGATATCGTGGTGCTGGGAAGGGAGCCTCGGGAGGAGGCTGCGGAAGTTGCCGCGCGGACTGGCTCTGCTGAACCGCAGGCCGCTCTGCCGCCGATCGTGCCGCTGCATGCGAATGTCCGTCCGGAGGAAGACCATCGCGACGACGCCCCGGTGGAAGTGCCTGTTGAGGTTCCGGCGGAGGTTCCGGCTGAGCCCGCTGTACAGCCAGAGGAACCCGAAATCCATCCCGCTGACCGGGCCGAAGTTCCGTCTGTGGAGGCGCCGCGGCGCAGAGTGCCGGGTGGCGACTACTTCTCCAAACAAGACTTCGAGGAGCTGGCCGAGACCGGCGAGTCCTACTCCGACCTGCGCTTCACTCCCAAGAGCAACCTTGCCTCCTCGCTCGACCGCGCCGCCGTCATCCTGGCGAGCCCCAGCCCGGCCCTGAACCCCGACTCCGACGAGGTCTGCACCGAAACTCTGGCCGGCATCTACTACAACCAGGGCTTTTACCGAAGAGCCATAGACATTTACAAAAAACTAATTTTGTTTTATCCGGAAAAAAACACTTACTTTGCAGCCCTCATTGAGAGATGTAAAGAAAAAACAAAAAAATAACGATATGCAAGCAGCTTATATAACCGTTTCAGTCATCATCATGGTGGCCAGCATCCTTCTGACACTCGTAGTTCTCGTGCAGAATTCAAAGGGCGGCGGACTGGCAGCCAATTTCGCATCTGGCAACACAACTTTCGGAGTACGTCAGACTGCTGACTTCCTTGAGAAGACGACTTGGGTCCTGGCCGCAGTAGTAATGGTTCTCTGTATCGCAGCCACCTTCCTTATCCCCAACAGAAAGGCTTCAAGGGACACCGTTCGCGAGATGATTGAGCAGACAATCCCTGCAGAAGGTCAGCCTTCACTCCCTGCCAACACCCTTCCTATCGAAGGCACTCCTGAAAACTAACAGCCGGCTGGCATGAAACAGAACGGCCCCGCCCATCGCGAGGCCGTTTTTTTGTGCCCCGCCGGACTCTGTCTGGCCCGCGAAAGGGGTGTCCCTGGGGGGGGGGATGATCATCCGGAAGCAGTCTGTCCAAACCCAAGGTGTCTGGGGCAGAGTCAGAAGGGATATTCTCGGACAGAAGCAGGAGCCCCCTCCAGAGCTCCTGCTTCTGGACGGGAAATATCCCCATCTCTACCTTTCTCATAACCTCCAACTGGCCACAGAATGATTCTCCGCCCGTTTGCTTGCCACAGAATGGATGGGAGTGCCCATTTCGTCATTCTGTGGCACGAAAACGCGGGTTTTTGCGAAAAAATCGGCCATAGAATGACGAATACAGCCTCTATATTCATTCTATGGCAAGAAAATGAGTCTGAGGGGCTGGGGAGGACTTGGAAAATATATTTGGATGGGGATGTTTGGGGGAATTGTTCTTCGG